>NZ_PYOB01000027.1:0-60976 GCF_003026165.1 Photobacterium sp. GB-1
CCATAATAAAATACAGAACATTTAAATTAACAGGCGAGCAATAAAACGCTTCATAAGAGTAATATTTAACTTCCTTATTAATAAATCACCTATTTTATAAATTTGTTGCTTTTAAAAATGAGTTTCATATACAAACAAGTTAGATCAATGTAATAGAAATGATAACAAACAGAGCGTAAGCATATTTATCTATTTTTAATTTTCACAACAACTTATCCAAGGTTTCTAATATGAAAAAAGTAATAATTCATAGCTATTGAGTGATATTCCTCACAATAAGACAAATGATGCAAAGTGACGTTTTTTTGCTTGTGAACCAATATATTCATATTGCCGTAGAAATTTTTCCTTAATCAAGCAAGGAAGAGGTTTTATATGAAAAAAACAACACTTACATTACTTACAACTGCGGCATTAATCTTAAACGGTTGTGACAGCGATTCGCATGATGAAAATGAGACAAAACAAGCTGAAATGCCTACTTCACAGTTAAGGGTCACGCATGCAAGTGCGGATGCTCCGCTTGTTTCTATTTTAATGGATGGTGATGTAGTCAGTGGCTTATCTAACGTTGATTATCAGCAAGGTAGCCCATTACTTACTGTTAATTCAGGCAGTCATGATCTGATTGTGCGTGGACTTCTTGCAAACGATGCGACCGCTGATGTGATCACAGCAAACGCAGTAAACCTTGCACCAGATATGCAGTATGACGTCTTTGCTGTAAATAATGTGAATGCTATAGAGCCTGTGATTCTTTCTCGGTCTAATGAAGCCCCTGATGACCAATCTATTCGCGTCGATGTGTTACATGGACACCCCAACGTTGGTGGTGTTGATATTCACGTAACGACCGATCCTAGTATCAGTGCAGATACAATTGCGGTTTCCGATCTCACCTTTAAAGAAGACGATGCAAATCTCCCCGTTACACTTCCCGCTGGTGAATACCGAATAAGGATCACGTTAGCAGGTAACAGTACTGATGCCGATGTAGTATATGACAGTGGCAACATCGCATTAGATGGTGGTAGCGACTTAATGGTCACAGCAGTACCCAATGTAAGCGGTGGTGCCGTTTCTCCTGTCAACCTTCTTGTTGCAGACGGATCAACCGTTAATGTACTGAGAAACACTGGCGAAAACTCAACGGTGCGTGTTGGTCATGCCGTCGCTGATTTAGGTGATGTCGATGTAAGAGCCAGTGGCAATGTTGTGTCTGGACTTGATTCGATAAGCTATGAAACAATTAAAAGCCTTGATTTAGCGCCGAACACTTACGATTTAACGGTTACTCCTTCTGGATCAACAACACCTGAAGCCATTAAAGCTCCAGGCACCCCTTTTGCAGCAGGCTCTGAAACAACCATTTTTGCCGTCGGACAATTTGCCGCTCAATCTATAGAACCTGTTATTATTGAAGATGATTTAAGAAGTGTTGCGACATATGCAAAACTAAGAGTCGTTCATGCTAATCCAATAGCAGGCACAGTGGATATTCACGCAGCCCCTACCGGTACAGGATTCTCAGCCGATACTGCGGTATTACAAAATGTGAATTTCAAAGACTCTGCTGTACTTAACGTGGGTGAAGGTAATTACGATTTCGCCGTGGCAGAAGCAGGGACTACCAATGTATTGCTAACAGCGACCAATGTAGCGCTTGCGGGAGGTAACGTGGCAACCGCATTTGCAACTGAAAACGCCATTGCGTTAAACGTCGACAAATAACAACCTTAAAAAACATAACAAAAAGTCCGCAATCTTTTACTACTAGGCGCTAGTAATAAGTTAATTGCGGACTTTTTCATTGGCATTACGCTATCAAAAGCATTGCCTTATACTTACAACGCTGAATTAAACTAATCGTCAATACCGCAATCAGTGCAACTTAGCAGTACGATTTCGTGTTCAAATACACCGACATCGCTACCATCAGCAAAAAGCTCAGCAATTTCTTCTGCTACTTCTTGTTCATCTTCAGCTTTAACTTGATGCGCTAACTCTTCTTCAGAATAACCGTAGAAATTAAGCAATAAATAATCACGAGCTTCATCTTTTGTACAAGTTACGTTCACCGACACTTCAGGCTCAACGTTATCTTGCGCAATAATCGCAGACGCTTGTGCAATAACATCTTCTTTCATCGCTGCGGTTAACCAACCAAGATCAATGCTTACTGTATTTTTTTTACAGTTAAAACATGGCAGTTTCTGAAAGTAATATTGAAAGTCAGTCATAGATAATTTCTTCTTTAAATGTTGTTTTGCAAGATTATGAGCGTTTTCTAGCAAAATACTAGCGTAACAGGCCATGAATACGTTATATCGTGAGTAGTATGATGAAGTATTAGGCGCGAAATAACCGCTTAATTCATTACTCTACGTCCAAGCCAGATCTTTTCGCTATTTCAGTTTCAAAGCCATCGATACTTTTTTGATTCTTTTTGAGCCAGTATTGCTCTATTCCTTCGACACCTTGCTTTTTTGACCAATTCGCCAAGTCATCACGATCCCCCTCATAGCTAAAATACGGAACCGACATGCCACAAGACGACTGAACAAAATCAATATCTAAGATAAATATTTGTCTAGAAGCGACACTTTCTGGAAATAGCTGCACAAACTGATCCCATTCCTCATCTTTAGTATGTAAGACTTTTGCCTTCCCATATACTCGAAAAATGAGCGGAGCTCCTTCAAATGCACAGAACATGAGTGTCATTCGTGCGTTTTTAATAACATGCGATGCAGACTCATTACCGCTACCTGTTAAATTTAACCACGCTATTTGCTTTGAATTGATGACTCTCAATGAATCACCACCTTTAGGTGACAAATTCACATTACCGCTATCAGCGGCAGTACCAACAAAATAGATTTTTTGCTTTTCGATAAACTCTACATGTTTATCTGATAATTCAGAAAATTGTTTACCCAAAATAGTCACCTTCATATTAAGTATTCAATACTAGAGATCGCGCCAAGTTTAAAACAAACTAGTTGGCTATCCGTTGAGATACAAAGTACATCCTATTATCTGCCGATGAGATCACCTAATTTCATTCAAAATATACTCTAACCCCATCGTCTCACCTTGTTTATCATAAGCATCAGATAAACAATTCATAAAGCCGTGTTTATAAGGCATGATTTGAGTCGTTACATTTACTCGATGAAGAAGTACTGTATTCATGGTTAAAACGTCAAAAGAGGCTTCTTTTTTCGGAAAAATAACCGCTGTTGGTACTTTCGGCTCAATATCCACGTGATGACGTATTTGTGAAGGATAAAAGCAAAGAATACTTTTACAATCAGATGCGACTAATTCGGATATTCGCCAAGCAGCATTTGCGCCTGCGCTAAAACCTATCAGTACATCAGGCTTATCTTTTAATACTGACTCACAAACTAAAGATAAGTAATCATCATGCCCACAAGCTTTAATAAATTGCTCATACGCAGCTTTTTCACTAGAAAACTCAAAGCGAACACCTTGGTAAGGGTCAACGATTTTTACACTGTCAGTATGTTGAGCAATAAATGAGGCCATCTTATCTGTGGTTTCACATAAACCAAAAATATCGGTGACAATAATAACCTTCATAAATGCTCCTTTATATAATTAACCCATAGCAGATACTAATAAATATGTTATTAATACTGAAGTGAGTAACAAATAAACTTAGAAACCAACCGTGAAACAATAGAAAAAAGAGCAACTATTGCATTAAAAACAAAAAGCCAGCCTCAGAGGCTGACTTTGCAATCTCTTATTAAAATTAGTGCTTACAAATACTTCTCTATTGGCAATAACTGTAATAATTCTGATTTCATACGATCCCATTGTTTAGTGTTCGGTTCACTGTCCCATATTTCGTTACCCGAATGCCAATACACATCGCCATCATCCAGACTTAAATGCCAACTGTTAGTGTCTTGCATTGCGCCCTCTAAGGTCGTAGCCAGCTCTGTGGCAATCTTAGGGTTTTCTATCACCAATAGCGACTCAGTGTTAAGATAGGTAGAACGTAAATTGAAGTTGAATGAGCCAATCGTCGCTATTTGATGGTCAAATACCGCTGATTTAGCGTGTAAACCGTATACCGCATTCGGTGCACATTTGTCGTTATCTTGAATAACAATCTTGCATAACTTAGCGTCAGGCTTTAATTCATATAAATCCATGCCACTTTCAAGCATCTCTTGCCGTCTACCAGCATAACCAGAATGATTCGTCACAAGATCATTCGATGCCATTGAGTTTGTCAGCGCTTTGATCTCCACGCCCTTTTGCGTAAGCTGCTGTAAACCTGCTAGTTGTTTATCATCAAAGACTAAATATGCTGATTCAATAATGATGTCATTTTTTGTATTTTTCGCCAGTGTAGATAAATACTGCGCCGTTGCTTTTGGCTGATCACTATTATCAACATCATCTGGAATTGGCTTATCTGCAATATATGTGGCTTTGGCTCCAGTCATCTTCTTTAACTGCGTTGATAAGTACGTCATGGCTGCATTTTGGCTTTGAGGCAATGCCGGATAGTTTTTATATTCAGGTACAGGGATACTGTTAAGCATTAACTGTGGTAGTGGTTTAGCTTTATCCCTTAATAAATCAACTGAATATGCCCACTCACTATTCCAATAATCATTAAAGCTGTGTTGAACATCCGCGACAACTTTTCCACTTGCTAATACATCACGATCACGCAAGTTAAGTTCATGGGAAAGGTCAAAATACTCATCACCAATATTACGTCCACCAACAACAGTAAAAGCACCATCAACAGTGAAAGATTTATTATGCATACGACGATTTAAACGTGAAAAGTCCCCTACAAAACTTATCCATTTGCCAGCATTACGGGTAGGGATCGGATTAAAAATGCGGATATCGATATTAGGGTGTGCATCGAGTTTTGTTAGCAGTGCTTCACGATCGTTTAGGTTAATATCATCAAGCAACACACGCACATAAACACCACGATCAGCGGCTGCGACTAAACGACTCGCTAAATAACGACCAGAACTATCTGAATTCCAAATATAGTATTGAATATCTATTGTATGCTCGGCAGCTTCAACCAAAGCTAGACGTTGCGCCAATGCATCCCAGCCCGTATTTTGCACCAGAACTGCGCTTGGTGTTTGTGGCGTTATAAATGGATTGTGGCGATCGTTTAATGTCGATAACGCACTGGTTAATTTCGGTGTTAGTGGCGCATCAAGATGCTCTGCTTGTTTAGGCAGTGAGGAACACCCTGTCAGAATAGTGATAAAGATAACACTTGCACCTATCACTTTATTTATTGGCATGTATAACAATATCCTTATTCTGTAAGCCGCGATTCATTCGCTTTTGATTTAATTTTACACCCGCATTGCCATTATTTAATAATAGCCAGCAACAAGCTAGTTATCTAAACAGTCAATCAAATACCGTTAAGCCAACCACACTCATTTCAGCATAATCTATTTCATGCATTGTTAACTTTTCGTCATCGAACACTAAAAATATTCGGTTTTACTATGTATTACCGAAAGGATTTCGACGAGTACGTTATTATGGTTTGCTGTGTGGTCGTAATCAGAAATAGCGTCATCGAATTAACGCTTCAGGAGTAAAGAGGATTTCATTATCAATCAGAGTGTTAAAGTTATTGGTTCACACCAAGAATAACGCTCGATTTCTTTTTGGCATCCCCCGTCATGATATTTCCATACTTACTTATATAAGGTGGCTTGGGTTTGTCCAACACTTCGGATAGGTATCGGCTGCGAGACACATATCCTTATCTGTTATAAGCCCGAAACACTCCTACATACTAAAAAGCGCTCAACACAAAGTGCTGAGCGCCTTACCTTATTGTTAGATTACATTACTATATATAAATCTACTCTAAATAATATACTAGGTTCTATTCTCATTAAATATCCTCTTTTTAAATAATAACCATTTAATATATAAACCAAGTATATCCGTATACAACATTATCAGGCTGTAGCTCTGATAATTTAACACCCTCGTAGGCTGTAAAGTAACTTATGTAATTAGGGTAAATAACGAGCATATTCAGAGGCTCTATGAGGGACTTTTTCCCATACAAAAAATTACTTGCGTCCATGCTTCAACAACCTAAAATTTTCAACCTTTAATCAGTTCCAACCACTTAGAATTATCACGGCTACCTTTCTGATTAACAAACCAACAACATAAACCAAGAAACCTGTCCAATGTTAGAGATTGCTCACACTTTTCGCTATTAACAAATATTCGACTAGTCTTAGCTTCTGAATTTAATAGTTTCTTAGCAAGTTTTGCTATTCTTGAGTCTAAACCATTGTTAATTTTTCCGCGCCCCACAATATAGACATTAATATTTTTAATGCATACTCTATGTTTTTCTTTAAAGACACGCTGTAACAGAGAATTCGTAATTGCATAATTAATTGCATTTACCTTTTTTCTATCATCATCATGATCGAATAAATAGGCAGGCAAACTGACCGAAAGAAAGAAACCACTTTCACTTAGTGCCTTTACCTTACTTACAGTAATATCCTTTTGTTCATCTGGTATTTTTTTAAAAGAACCAGAAAACTCATCACCAGAAAAATAACTTTGAAGATCAAGTAAATTCTCATAAGCAAACCCTATATCTTTTACACATAAGACAATACCTGTAATATTTTGATTAATAGGAGTCTGTTTTACAACATCTGGACTTGGGAGCCATAATATAGTGTCAAAATCTGAGTAGTAACTATCGTAGTCACTATTTGGGTCAATAAAAATATCATCTAATATTTTTATTGACCCAACATTACTATACATAGAATCAAAAAAATTTGATGTTTTCAAATCAAATTCTTGAGAGCATGCTTTTATGTAAGTTTTTTTTTAGCATTTTTAAAGTCAACCAATATTGATTGAGACTGCTCGTTGTTTTTAATCCAATTTCCAGACTGCTCAGAAAAAACAAAATTATTAGGAGTTACTCTTGAATCTTCAATGTTGATTTCAAGGATTGAAAACTCTTTTTTCCATTTACCGCCTGTATATGCAGAACCACACTTAAAATTTGTTAGTGATTGACCATAGTTATTTGCACGACTATGCCCTTCAGCGTCGTGTACGTGACCAGACATGAGGAAATGACAACCAGTTTGTTGACCAAGTAAGTTTTCTAACTCTTTTTGGTTCCAATCTACAAACCAGCCACCCTCGATTGGGTGGTGCATCATACAAATGTTTAACCCTCCAAGACGGTTAGCTTGACCTAAACAGGCATTTAGCTGATTCAGGTCAACACACAGATTTCCTTGATCAGAATTGTTACATGAAAGTAGAGCCGTATTCGCCATGATAAAATTGATATTAAAGTCATTATTTATATCGGATACCAAGTTGACGTGTTTATCCCATTCACTAACTACCCATGAGTTTTTGCGTTTAAACTCACTATGCCAACTTTTGAAGCAACCCAAGGAAAGAAAGGTGTCCTCAAATTCTTCCAAATACTCATTAAACATATCCTGACTGCTAGCAGCACCTCTGGCTGTTACAGACTTAATCAACTTTCTATCTACATCGTGATTTCCCGGACAAATGAGCATTTTTGCCTTAGGGTTACCCATTGCTGAGAAAATCTCTTCTAGCCAAGATTCTGCTAATTTGTATTCACTTTCTAATGCATGGTTCGCTAGATCCCCAGTGAATACACAATAGTCTATTGACCTTTCATAGTTTTGGACTGCCTCTACCAATGCTTCTACAATTCTATCTTGAGTGTTGGTTTTTTCATTTGCTTGAAAATGAACATCTGAAATGTGAAGAATATTCAAGGTTTGAGTACTCATTTTTATCTGGTTGACTATGCTGCATAAATTAGAAAAAGAATTCTATCAACTAACATACTAATTTTCAATGTGTTAACTAAATATCAGCAACCACACAGCTAGTACATATAACGGAATATCAACAAACACTTTACTTCTACGCTTTATTAATACAGCAAATATTCATCATTCTAATAATTAAAAAACCTTATTTTTACTAACTTGGTCGTAATAAACCACTTCTAATTAATTGCTCTTGATAAAAGTAAAAGCACAACCATGTATACAGCCACATATATCAACAGCTAATGAAATTGAGATAATTAAGAAATTGAGCATTGTCTTATCATCTAAACGAAAAAAAGCTCTGATTTTCATCAGAGCTTTAAACATGTCTATTTATACTTACTTAAGTTGTAGTGGCAAAAGCAATTACAGTAGACGGTTTCCGTTGGCGTCGATGATGACTTCACCATCTTCCTTAATTAGTGGTCCTTTCGGCCAGTTTTCTAGCACGTCTAATACTACTTCACTAGGGCGACACAGTTTTACACCTTTTGCCGTACATACGATTGGGCGGTTCACCAATACAGGGTGCTCTAGCATGGCTTCTAAAATCACGTCGTCTGATACACTTTCATCTAATAAACCGAGCTCTTTAGCTGGCGACTTACTGGTACGTAATGCAGTGCGTGGGGTTAAATTTGCCGCTGCAAATAACGCTTGAAGCTGAGGTTTTGTCCACCCTTCTTGAATGTATTCAATCACAACTGGCTCATAGCCTGCATCTTGGATAATTTGCAGCACATTTCTTGAGGTACCGCACTCTGGATTATGGTGAATAACAACCATTTTTTTACTCTCCGTGTACTTTTGAAATAGTGTTTGATGGCATTTCGTTTTCATCAAACCAATGGCGAGTACGGTTGGCAAACCATACTAAAGACAACATAACGGGTACTTCCACCAGCACGCCAACAACGGTGGCAAGAGCGGCACCTGAGTGTAAACCAAACAGTGAAATCGCAACGGCTACCGCTAATTCAAAGAAGTTAGAGGTACCAATCATACAAGCGGGTGCTGCAATGTTATGAGCTAACTTCATGCGTTTTGCAGCCCAGTAAGCAATGGCAAAAATCGCATAAGTTTGGATCAATAGTGGAATCGCAATTAATACAATCGCTTCAGGGTTAGCGATAATTGTTTCAGCTTGGAAACCAAACAATAAAACCACTGTTGATAACAAACCAATGATTGACCAAGGTTTTAGCTTGGCTAATAAGTTATCTAAACGAGAATGGTCGTTTGATTTATCTAACGCTTTACGAGTAATGGCACCCGCCACTAATGGGATCACCACATACAGCACCACTGATAATACGAGGGTATCCCAAGGCACAGTAATGTCTGTCACACCTAGCAAGAATGCCGCAATCGGTGCGAAAGCAAAGATCATGATCAGATCGTTAACGGATACTTGTACCAAGGTGTAGTTCGCATCACCTTTGGTCATTTGGCTCCACACAAATACCATTGCGGTACAAGGTGCAACGCCCAATAAGATCATACCTGCGATGTATTGAGAAGCGGTTTCTGGATCAACCCAAGAGGCGAAGAAAACTTTGAAGAATAGCCAACCTAGAAACGCCATAGAAAATGGTTTTACTAACCAGTTAATCACCAGTGTTAGCACTAGGCCTTTCGGTTTTTTACCCACATCTTTGATCGATGAGAAATCAATCTGCATCATCATTGGGAAGATCATTAACCAAATTAATACCGCAATGACGATATTAACGTGCGCGTATTCAAGCGATGCCACCACACTAAATAATTGTGGGATTGCACTGCCAAGAATAAGACCGGCAATAATGGCAGCCCCAACCCATACGGTTAAGTAACGTTCAAACAGTCCCATTTTATTAGCCTTCTTTTTGGTTTACACGTTGCATTAATTGCTCTGCACTTTCGACACGTTCTGAATAACGATCGACTAAGAAATCACTGTTATCGCGGGTTAATAGCGTAAATTTCACTAGCTCTTCCATCACATCAACAATGCGGTTGTAGTAACCAGATGGCTTCATACGATCGTTATCGTCAAATTCTAAAAACGCTTTCGCTACTGATGATTGGTTAGGGATAGTTACCATACGCATCCAACGACCCAGCACACGAAGCTGATTTACTACATTGAATGATTGAGAGCCACCACACACTTGCATTACCGCCAGTGTTTTCCCTTGAGTTGGACGAACAGCCCCCATAGATAATGGGATCCAATCAATTTGTGCTTTCATAATGCCAGTCATCGAGCCATGTCGCTCTGGTGAACACCACACTTGCCCTTCTGACCAGATCACAAGATCTCTTAACTCTGCGACTTTGGGGTGCGTTGGATCTTCTGCATCTGGTAGTGGTAATCCTTGTGGATCAAAAATACGGACTTCTGCGCCCATTTTTACTAATAATCGCGCTGATTCTTCAATCACTAACTTGCTAAAAGAACGCTTACGTAATGATCCGTAAAGCAACAGAATACGCGGTTTATGGGTTGATTTTGGCGCAACTAAATCTTCTGACGTCGTAACATTGAACTGGTTTTCATCAAGATTTGGTAACGATAAGTCTTTAATTTCCATGTTGTGGCCTATGTATAAATAGTCTTTAACTCTGTCACTAATCGATATGTAATTAGCAACTAGAACAATCTGATTCGAGTCGAGATAAACAGTCTTCTAAATATTGATGACTGTTTTGTGACGATGTTGAAACTATCTCGCTCATCCAAGGTGGTATTGCAGGATTCAGTCGGTAATACACCCATTTTGCTCGGCGCTCATCGACCAACAACCCAGTACGACGTAATTCTGCTAAATGACGAGACACTTTAGGCTGGCTAATATCTAATGCTTGTTGTAAATCACACACACAAAGCTCCCCTTTCAAACTAAGGAGCATAAGTACTTTAAGGCGAGTGTCATCCGCCATGGCTTTGAAGAAAGATAGTGTTTCCATAAATTCACATGCGATTTTTCATATATATGATTTTTAATATATGTAGATCTACTTTTAATGTCAACAGTGAACGAAATGTGAAAAAGGGTTTATTTGATGTATTTAAATCTTCAGGAAGGGAAAGGTGATTGTAGAGAAGTTAAAAGTGGGATATCAGACGATAACCATACCCCACCAATAGGCAGTGGTAAGCGGTTTACTCTATCGTATTACATTGTTTTTCTATGTAATTATAGCTATGCCCAGCATCTAAACAGCGATCAATGGTCACGAATTCATGAAACGTTTTTACCGCATAAGCAAAGGCTAATAACAGCGTCACTCTTATCGTGACATCAAGCCAACTCCCTCTTCCCCAGAGTGCTTTATTCTTTGATTTCATAATCCTTTATCCTTTATCCTTTTCTATAGCAGCTGTATAGCGTTCTAGTGATACCTATAACAACACCAAGCATCTATGGTTTATTGGCAGGCGTTCGTTTGGCTTTTTGATTTAACCAATGGTCACTGTCTATCTGGGTATTCTTTCTTAGTGGTGTTTTTCTCTGGCTTGTTTTCTTCGCAGGCTCTATCGCATCAGGTTGGCGAGGCTTTTTTGTCCCTTGTTTTTTTATCGGCTTTTCTTCGATGAAATCATCTTCAATAATACTATCGTCTTCTTCATTTTCACTCTCTAGCATTGATTGATAAGTGTTCAAACGCGTTTTAAGATGAGAGAAATAACTGCCATGTGATTTCTTTTTTCGTTTTCTTATAAAGAGTAAATTAAAGATAAGAAACAAAATCATGAAGGGAACAAACCACAGTACATCGCTAAACATTAAGTTCTCCTCCTTTAAATTTAAACAAAGTCATTTGCATTACATCTATTATAACGCAATATTTTCATAAACTTAGAAAAAATTAAAAACGGCTCTAATGTTTAATCAGGCTGAACGTTTATTAACATATGAATAACTCATATTATAGATAAACGGCATAGTGAGATGTTAAAATCATTAATTGTTGTTCGTTAGCATTCATTCTATTGAGCATTGCTGCATCCTAATTTAGACACAACATCATCAAGATTAACAAACTGAGAATACTCATGAAATTGATAACGACACAAAGCATTATTTTAAGTCTTTTTTTACTGGTAGGTTGCGTAACTGAAAGTGTGAGAGTTGTACCCAAAAAAGTCAGTGTAAATGCAGGCATTGGCTTTAACCCGTGCGGGAGTGAAGTAGAAGGTTATCAATTCTCACCGCAAGGCATGATCACGATTTCTTGCGTAAACGGGATGGTCTATTCTGTCCGCAATCAACAAGAGTTAAAAAAATTAAAAGAAAATGTTATCAAGTGTCAAGAAAATGGCATTAATGATTATTCGGTTTGTTTAACTGTTAAAAGAAATAAGGTTAAAGATTAAATATATTCTAAAATTTAAATGTAGATTTGCAGTCAAGATTAATTAATTTTCTTTTAATTTTGAAAAACACCCATATTTTTCTTTATTTTAAAAAACACCTAAAAAGTCAAAAAACTGGCACATTTAACATCAAACACTAATATATATTCGCTTTTAATGAATATAAACCCTGCCACAATGCATAAATCACATTTTTGGTAACTTTAATTCTATTCCTAACTCTAACTTTATTAATTAAATTGTATATGCTTCCGCTAAATTAAACTATTAGGGTTATGCCATGCTATTAAATAAAAAACATTATTTATTAATATCACTTTTTTCATTACCTGCTTTCGCTCAACCCCTTAATTTAAGTAATAATTTAAGTGATAATTCTTCTAATGCAGCAACGAATACGAATAATGTTATTTTGGGCCAAGGTGCTTCTGTTGCGCAAAGTAACAATTCTGTTGCAATTGGTTACGCATCATCAGCAAAAGGGGAATCGAGTGTTGCTGAAGGTTATTCATCAAGTGCTAATGGTAATGCTGCGATAGCTATGGGGATTGCGGCAAAAAGCCAAGGTAACCAATCTGCCTCTTTTGGCTCTAATGCACAAACATACGGCAATAGTTCCTCTTCATTTGGCTCTGGTGCAATCGCAAAAGGCGTTCAAACCGAGGCTTTTGGCTCTACAGCCAATGCTGATGGCAATGCTTCTATTGCCTTTGGCTCTAGTGCTAAAGCCACTGGGTATTCAACGACGTCGTTGGGTACCAATAGTGTCGCGAAAGGTACATATGCAATGGCTATGGGTACAAGTAGTCATGCTGACGGTAACTATTCAATGGCACTGGGGACTAAAGCGTCAGCGGGTGAAAAAGATATTACTATTGGTAACTATGCGACTGCATCAGGCAAACCTGGTTCTATTGCGATAGGCAATCAATCTGTTTCTACTGATGGCCAAGTATCATTTGGTAGCGATAAGATCCAACGTCGTTTAGAGCATGTACAAGCCGGTATAGCACAAACAGATGCGGTTAACGTAAGTCAGCTACACCAAGGTATTTCACAAGCAAATAAGTATACTGATACTCAAGTATCATCAACATTAAACCAAGCAAAGAGTTATACCAATACTTCAGCGGCTAACACTTTGCACCAAGCTAATAAGTATACCGATACTTCAGCCGCTAACACTTTACATCAAGCGAATGGATATACCGATAATAAAACAGCCGAAGCGGTTAAACAGGCTAACCATTATTCAGATATTGACGCTAATAATGCCGTAAATAAAGCTGATCATTATGCAGATCAAAATGCTGCAGCAACACTCAATAAAGCTAATAGCTATACCGATCAACGTTTTAGTGAACTTAGCCAAGATATTAACAAAGTACATAACGAAGCCAATGCTGGTATTGCAAGTGCAATGGCGATGAGTGCCATTCCTTTCCGTCAAGGTTATCACTATACCATCGGCCTAGGTACGGCAAATTACGATAACCAATCTGCAATTGCATTAGGCGGTAAATTTGATGTTGGACAACGAGGTATCATTACTGTTGCTGCATCTGACGACTCAGAGCATGATACAGGCGTCTCTGCTGGTGTCGGTATTGGTTTCTAGGTTAGGCCATCCATACCGAATACCTCGTTAAATGTAACCACGTTCATCCTTTGACGCAATTTACTCGGATGTGCGTGGTTGCCACCACCAGTGATAAAACCGCCTTATTACTGATTTAACATCTTGTAATATTAAATACAATGATGGCACTAATAGTAAGGTCACAACGGTGGCAAATAAAATCCCAAAGGCTAATGATGTTGCCATCGGGATCACGATCTGTGCTTGTAAGCTATCTTCTAATAAAATAGGCGCGAGACCAAAAAAGGTCGTTAATGACGTTAATACAATCGCCCTAAATCGTGCACACCCCGCATCAATAACCGCTTGTTGTAAGTCAACGCCTTGCTTTAATGCTCGATTAATAAAGGTAACTAACACTAACGAGTCATTGACCACAACCCCAGCTAACGCCAAAATTCCAAACACACTGAGTAAATTAAGGGTAAGCCCAGCAATATAGTGCCCAGCTATTGCGCCGATAATACCGAATGGGATCACAGACATAATAATCAATGGCTGGCTATAAGATCGCAGCGGAATCGCCATTAAAGCGAATATAGTGAGAAGAGCCAGTAAAGCATCACGAATTAAACTACCTTTGGTATTTTTTTCATCTTTTGCTCGACCATCTAACGCTATCTTAATATCAGGGTATTGCTGTTGTAATGTATCGAGTTTATTTGTCAGAATATCATTATAGATCTCAGACGGTGATGTTTGTGCTTTATCAACATTGGCAGACACAATCACAGATCGTTTTCGATCAACCCGATTGATGCTGGTATAAGAAGATTCAATATTAGCCGTGGCAACCTCAGTAAAAGGGACAAACTTGCCACTTGGTAATCTCACCTTCATATTCTCCAAATATCCAATCGTACTGCGTTCTTGTTGCGGATAACGCACCATGACTTTAACCTCTTCATTATTACGCAAAACACGCTGTGCTTCGTAACCAAAAAAAGCATGACGAACTTGGTTGGCTAATGCTGATAATGATAAGCCTAATGCTTCCCCTACTGCGGTTAATTGTAATTTCACTTCTGGTATTGGTGATGAGAGATCATCTTTAATATTTAACGTGCCATCATACTCAGATAACAGTTGTTGCATTGCTTTCGATGCGGCAGCAAGTTGCGTTAAATTTTCGCCTTTTAAACTAAACTGTAAATCACTTTGCTTACGATCAATCGAGGCATCATAGGTAATATTTTTCACTCCGACCAAAGGTGGCATTTGTGCTTGCCATTGTTTTAATATTTCAAAGCTACTGATCGGTAACGTTTCTGTTTTATGGAGCTCGGCTAAGATAAATAAATCTTGCCGATTCGCCATATTCATAAAAGTGTGTTTTACCACATTCACACCCAGCTCTTGATATATTTTGGCATCTGCTTGATACAATGCATCTTCTATTTGAGCCGCAACACGCGCGTTATTTTCATCAGAAGAAGACACATCCATATCTACATTTACTTGAATATAATCAGATGGAAGATTAGGAAAAAAGACCCATCGTAATTGGCCACTTACCACAAGTGCGATAGCAAGCATTAAGATGCCAGAAAACGTCGCTAAGACACTATAGCGATGCCTCGTACACAGGGTAATAAATCGACGATAGTTATAATTTATAAACCGATCGACTGCATTGTTAAAACGCAATTTTAAGCGTGAAAGTAAATGAGGTGTCTTGCTCCGCGGCGTTAAACGCATACGCGCTAAATGTGCAGGAAGGATAAGTTTTGACTCTATCAAAGAAAAGCTTAAACACAGCAATACAATCCATGCGATAGCTTTGAAAAACTCAGTGCGAGGCGCATCCGAAATCAACATGGGGATAAACGCCGCCATGGTCGTTAAGACGCCAAATGTTGCAGGAATAGCGACTTTCTTCGCCCCAGCTATAACGTTATCAATGCCTTGCCCTTTGTCTTCAATTTCACTGTAAACACTTTCTCCCACCACTATTGCATCATCAACAACTATCCCTAGCACTAAAATAAAACCAAACAGCGAGATAAGATTAATTGATACCGCAATAAACGGCGTTGGCATAAACAAAAGCGTACCAAGGAAACAAAATGGGATCCCTAATATGACCCAAAACGCAACGCGTATATCAAGAAAAAGAGCAAGAATAACAAAGACTAATATGCCACCATATAGCATATTGGAAAGCATCATATTCAAACGCCCTTCCAAATAATGTGACATATCTCCCCAGGTGTCGAGATAGACACCCGAAGGTAATTGAGCTTGCTTTTTGGCTATATACTCACTGACTTGATGTGAGATTTTAGTCGCATCTTCATCCGTTAAGTTTCGTACTTGAATAACTGCGGCTCGTTGGCGATTAAAACGATTTAAAACCCTATTTTCAACAAAACCGTCTGAAACAGTGGCGACATCTGATAATAATAATCGGCTACCGTCTGAGCGCGTGCGTAAAACAATCGATGAAAACGCATCACCGCTATACAGTTGACCGTTAGTTCGAACCAATAAATCACCATCTTTAGCTTTAATAATGCCACCGGGTAAATCTATAGATCGCTGTTGAACAACATTCGCGACTTGCTCAAAGGTTAAACCATACTTTCTTAGCGCATTTTCAGAGACATCTATCGCTATTTCATAATCTTTTACGCCTGAAACGACAACGTCAGAAGCACTGCTTTCGAGTAAAATATCGTCTCGAACTTGTTTGGCATATTCTTTTAATTGTCTTTCATTGAGATTGCCATAAAGCGAAATGAACATGACATTACTGGTAAATTCAGCCCGCTTGATCAATGGCGTTTCCATATTGACTGGAAACGTCGTAATGGCATCAATTTGTTGTTTGACATCATCTAGCACTTTCTCAAGATCGGCTCCCGTATCAAGCTCTAAAGTCAATGAAGCCAAGCCTTGAGAAGCGACAGATTCAATCCGCTTGATGTTTTTTACATTATCGAGCGATTGTTCAATTTTAATGTTGATGCTTTGTTCTATATCTTCAGGAGACGCGCCAGGATAACTTGCTGTGATCATAATGCGATTCAAAGCAAAAGCGGGGAAAATTTCTTTATTGATTAAACTAATAGAAAATAAGCCACCTAAAATAACAAGCAACATGAGTAGATTGGCAGCAACATGATTATGGGTAAACCAAGCAATTAATCCTTTTTCTTTCATCGCTATTCTCCCTTATTCACGACGTTAGGATTTACCACTTTTTTATCGGCAGCCATTAGTGGTGAAATATCAGGGGAATAACTTTTACTCATCACCGTTGTAACTTCAGTACCATCAATTAAGCTATCAGGGCTTATTAAGGAAACTAACTCTCCATCTTTTAGTCCCCCGATAATATAAGCATTTTCTTTATCTGAACGGACTACATGCACCTTTCGAGTTGTGGTTTTATTATCCGCATCAACCACAATGACCTGCTCAGAACGAACAACGTGGCGCGGTAACTTAATCACATCACTGACTTTTCGCCCTTGGATCTTTGTTGTTACGAATGTACCAAATTGCAAAATAGGTAATGAAAAAGAAGATGTGTTATTAACGAGGGATGTATGACGGTTATAAGGGTCGTTGACTTCTGCGACGAGATAAATCATTCGATTATCTTTATCAATTACACCTTCATTACGTACTAACTGTGCCGCCCAATGAATCACTTTCACTTCGTTATATTGAGATTCTAAGGTGATCTTTGTGGTTTCAAGACGAGGTAAATCAAGATAAGCCATCGATTGCGGCGTGATAGGTAAACGAATTTCAGCCGTTTGAGTACCATACAACTCGCCAATTAACTTACCTTTCGTTACATAACTACCGATATTGATTTCTTTCGCTGTCACTAAACTATCAAAAGGAGCACGTATTTCTGTTTTAGTCAGATTACGTTTAGCACGCTCTACAGCCGCTTGTGCAAACTTTACATTGGCTTCTTCTTGTTTGCGTTGCGGTTCACGTAAACCAAGAGAGGTTTGTTTATTCACAGATACATCATGTAAGATCTTTTTAGCGACTTTCCCTCGCGCAATTTCTTCTTTTAATTTCGCTTGTGCTTGTGCCAATGTCGCTTCAGCTTGAGCAAGATCGGCATGATAGTCGCTATCATCTAAACGTGCTAATAACTCTCCTTTTGCAACGAACTTGCCCACAGCAAAATCAGGAGAAATGTATTTGACCGAACCGACGACTTCAGAGACAACTTCTGCTTTTTGCTTGGGTTCAACAATTCCATATGAACCTACGGTAAGTTGCACATCTTGTTTTTGTATTTTAATGACTTCTAAAACAGGAGGCTGCACTGTAACTTTTTGCTGCTCTGGCCGTTTCTTGGTGTTTATCAACAACACTGATGCCACAATAAATATCGCGATAATAACCACAGGTAGTAATCGTCTTACCATTACATGCATGCTTTTAATCCCTAATCAGCGCATTTCAATAATCAGATCTTGTTTCAATTGTAGAGCATAGATGAATGCTCAAAAGTAGAAACGTAATATTAATCCGTACGTAATAGAGTGTGAGTTTGTTCACTATGTCATTCATATTTTTGAACATTTACACATTCCACCGTCAATTATGTGATCTATCATCACTACTTTATCTGCCACACACCGAAGTTTTAAAACGATTAATCCAAGTAATAAAAGGTTGAACTTTACGCATTACAGCCCCTTGAAAATCACTTTCCTGCCCTTATTTCTTGTTTAGAGACACCATTTGAATAAACCAATTTACGTTTATTAAAGGTGTAAATCGTCAATATTGAGATAGCAGCTAAACTTTTTTAGTGTTGGTTAACTTGTGAAATCAATCAGTTACACGCCAACCATAAAAAAGATTAGAAAAACTTATTAAAAAGTATTGACCGAATAACTCCGGAAGCATATATTAATTACACGAACTGCCAAATGGAGTTCAGGATACTAATGAGATTCGCCTTATTAGGGAAACCCTTATTAGTTTTGTTTTACGGATCTTAGACAGATCCACTTAGTGATAAACGACAACTTTATATACCTTCTGTCGACACTAAGACTATTGCTTATTATTGAGGATAGTTATTATGCGTAATGTAGATTTCACTCCCCTATACCGCCACGCTATTGGTTTTGATCGCTTATTCAACCTCGTTGAAGCAAGCAACAACAAAGCACAGGCAACCGGATACCCTCCGTACAATATCGAGCAAACTGACGAGAATAATTACCGCATTACAATGGCGGTGGCTGGTTTCTCTGAGGATCGCTTAGATCTTACTCAAAATGAAAATATGCTTGTTGTAACAGGAACTAAGGCTCCTGAAGAAAACAAAAATTTTATCTATCAAGGTATTGCTGAGCGTAACTTTGAACGTAAATTCCAACTTGCAGATTACGTAAAAGTTGTTGGTGCAAACTTAGAGAATGGTTTACTTCATATCGATTTAGAACGTGAAGTACCTGAAGCAATGCAACCACGTAAAATTTCTATCGGTAAAGCAGCAACACTGCCAACTGAAGAATAATTTCAACGCTATTAATTAGCCTTGAGTAGATAACATATTTAGAGCTATCACCTTTTTTCGACCTAAATTCGACAGGTTGATAGCTCACTATATTCATCCCCTATCGGGAAATCATATTTAAATTGCATTGATCTTTGGCTTGAAGTCAGTACTTCAACCAACAACATTCTTATCCTCAATAAAATATCGAACATAGTTCAGATAAGAATAACTAATCAATGCGATACAATGAGGAAAAGATTTATGAGTAAAATTATCGGTATTGACTTAGGTACAACTAACTCTTGTGTTTCTGTATTAGACGGCGACATGCCACGTGTTATTGAAAATGCGGAAGGTGAACGTACTACAGCTTCTGTGATCGCATATACAGATGGTGAAACCTTAGTTGGTCAACCTGCAAAACGTCAGGCAGTAACCAACCCTGAAAATACGTTATTTGCTATTAAGCGTTTAATTGGTCGTCGTTTTGAAGACGAAGAAATTCAACGTGATCTTTCTGTTATGCCATACAAAATTGTTAAAGCTGACAACGGCGATGCTTGGGTAGAAGCAAAAGGTCAAAAAATGGCGGCACCTCAGGTTTCTGCTGAAGTTTTGAAAAAAATGAAGAAAACAGCAGAAGAATACTTAGGTGAAAAAGTAACAGCAGCTGTAATTACAGTACCTGCTTACTTTAATGATGCACAGCGTCAGGCAACCAAAGATGCTGGCCGTATTGCTGGGCTGGAAGTTAAACGTATTATCAATGAGCCAACAGCAGCAGCGCTTGCTTATGGTTTAGATAAAAAAGGTGGCGATCGCACTATCGCAGTGTACGACTTAGGTGGTGGTACCTTTGATATTTCTATTATCGAAATTGATAACGTTGATGGCGAGCAAACCTTTGAAGTGTTAGCAACCAATGGTGATACACACCTTGGTGGTGAAGATTTCGATACTCGTATGATCAACTACCTTGTTGATGAATTTAAGAAAGATCAAGGTATTGATTTACGCAATGATCCACTTGCAATGCAACGTGTAAAAGAAGCCGCTGAAAAAGCAAAAATTGAGCTTTCTTCTGCACAACAAACAGATGTGAATCTACCTTATGTGACTGCGGACGCTACTGGTCCTAAGCACATGAATATTAAGATCACACGTGCAAAATTGGAATCACTGGTTGATGAGCTAGTACAAGGTACTTTAAGCCCTGTAAAATCAGCACTTAAAGACGCTAACTTGAATGTAAGTGATATCACAGACGTTATCTTAGTGGGTGGTCAAACACGTATGCCACTAGTACAGAAAACCGTTGCTGATTTCTTTGGTAAAGAGCCACGTAAAGATGTAAACCCTGATGAAGCTGTTGCTATGGGCGCTGCAATTCAAGGTGGTGTATTAGCGGGTGATGTGAAAGATGTGCTTCTTCTTGATGTAACACCATTATCCTTTGGTATTGAAACCATGGGTGGTGTGATGACAGCATTGATTAATAAGAACACCACGATCCCAACCAAAGCTGAACAAGTGTTCTCAACGGCGGAAGATAACCAAAGTGCGGTCACCATTCACGTACTACAAGGTGAACGTAAGCAAGCGATGCACAATAAGTCACTTGGTCAATTCAACCTTGAAGGTATTCAAGCAGCACCTCGTGGTATGCCACAAATTGAAGTGACATTCGACTTAGATGCTGATGGTATATTGAATGTATCAGCAACCGATAAGGCGACAGGCAAAGCACAAAAAATCACGATTCAAGCATCAGGTGGTTTAACTGAGGCTGAGATTGAGAAAATGGTTCAAGAAGCTGAAGCGAACAAAGACGCTGATATGCAATTTGAACAACTGGTCACAGCGCGTAACCAAGCTGACCACATGATCCACAGCACACGCAAACAGTTAACTGAAGCAGGCGATAATTTACCAGCAACAGATAAAGAAAGCGTTGAAGCAGCTATCTCTGCACTTGAGAGTGTGAAATCTGGCGATGATAAAGACGCCATTGAAAAACACACTCAAGCATTGATGACTGCAGCACAAAAGCTAATGGAGCATGCCCAAACTCAAGCGAACACTCAGCAACAAGCTGATGCTCAGAGCAATGCAAAAGACGACGATGTTGTAGATGCAGAGTTTGAAGAAGTGAAGTAATTACTCACGATAGTTTGCTATCATTGGTAGCAATCAATCGCAATGAATAGAGACGGGCGAAGAGATCAACATCTCTCGCCCTTTTCTACAATAACAACAGACAAAATGTAAATCTAATTTGGCTAACTATCTGTGCCTTTAATCGTTGATTACGCTTAAATCAGCTATCGTTTTTAGGTATGATTAGCAAAGAATATTCCAGATAGTTATCTCAGTTGAGATAAGAGGTGTTACTAATGTCAAAACGTGATTTTTATGAAGTTCTAGGTGTCGCCAAAACGGCATCAGAAAAGGAAATTAAAAAAGCGTACAAAAAGCTCGCAATGAAGTTTCACCCAGACAAAAATCCGGATGATCCAACGGCTGCAGACAAATTTAAAGAAGTAAAAGCAGCTTACGAAATTTTAACCGACAAAGAAAAGCGCACAGCCTACGATCAATTTGGTCATGCTGCGTTTGATAACCCAGGTATGGGCGGTGGACATCATGGTGGCGGTCATCACGGTGGTTTCCAAGGTGGCGGTTACGGTGATTTTGAAGATATTTTTGGTGGCGCATTTGGTGATATGTTCTCAAATGCTCGCGGTGGTCGTGGAGGATTTGGTAGCCGTCATTCCACTCGCCCACAAAAAGGCGAAGATCTTCAATACACCATGGAAATTGATTTAGAAGATGCAATTAGCGGTGCATCTCGTGTTATTGATTTACCCGTATTTGAAGGCACAAGCCAAGTAAATAAAAAGCTGAATATCAAAATCCCTGCAGGCATTGAAGATGGCGGTCGAATTCGCTTAAGTGGTAAAGGTCACCCTGGCATCAACGGTGGCCCGCAAGGTGATGTATTTATTCAAATGAATATTCGCCCTCATCCACGTTACACGCGCGAAGGTAATAATTTACATTGTAAAGCGACTACCGACTTTGTGACTGCTGCATTAGGTGGCAAGATTGAAGTAAATACCTTAAATGGTGCGATTAGCCTTAAGATCCCTGAAGGGACACAAACCGGTCGTAAATTCCGCCTAAAAGGCAAAGGAGTCACAGATCGTAAAGGCAACACTGGCGATTTAATTGTTCAATTAGTCATTGAAACACCACAAAACCTAAGTGAACGTCAAAAAGAACTACTTGCCGAATTTGCTGCTGCATAAACATCATTATCGTTCAGGTTTCCATAATGATTCAGCTGGTAGGATAGAAGTAGACAAGATACGAGGGCTATAACCAATACGGGGAACGCATGACTTGCTGAGAAGGCAGGGCTTAAGCACCATGATTGGTTATAGCTATCAACAGTATTCAGGTCACTCGCTCAGGACATCATTATGGATAATGCGGTCCGTGACCAAAGTCATCGTAAAGCTGAATAGAACGGAAAAGCACTCACCATTGCCGTGGTAGTGATGGATAGACTCAACGGGCAGTAATTACCTGCTGAAGTCAGTATCCAATCTAATCGCTTTTTTATATCGCGCTTTTTGTGAATAACTGTAAATTTAAAACCCTTATGACAACTATTAAACAGCTTTCCTTAGCAGTAGCAATCGCTGCATTATTTTCCTCCAGTACAGTATTTGCCACGCCTAGCAACGATGCGGCGAACACCATGCCTGATAGTGATTACTATGCGGCAACACAATACAAAGAAGCAAAAGCTCCACTTAATAACTTTGGTGCTATCGACGTAAAAGTCAATATCCCAGAAAATGTGCAAGTGCCTCCTGCTCCAGCAGAAGCCGGCGGTGCGAATGGGATCCCACAAACTATGGTACAGAAGTGGGCTCAGACAGGCGTATTCCCACCTAGTCTTAAAGCACGGGCGTTCATTTTAATCGATGCCAACACTGGACAAATTATTGCATCCAACAATGGCAACATGCGTATGGCTCCAGCCAGCACCACGAAGTTAATGCTAATGTACATTGTTGAGCAAAAACTGGCTGACGGTGTAATCTCACTTGACTCAAAAGTACTCGTACCAGAAGTCGCGTGGCGCACTGGTGGTTCAAGAATGTTCTTGAAGCCCGGTTCTTATGTGTCAGTGAAAGATCTTATTCAGGGTGTGATTGTTGAATCGGGGAACGATGCCGCTGTAACACTGGCTAATTACGTCGCGGGATCGCAATCTTCATTCGTTTCGATGATGAACGCGACGGCAGTGAAGTTAGGTATGCACAATACCCACTTCACCACTGTTATGGGTCTGCCAGCACCTGCACATTTCTCAACCGCTTATGATCTTGGTCTTCTCGGAGAGCACATCATGAACGACTACCCTCAATACTTTCATTTTTTCAGTCAGAAGTATTTTGAATACAATCATATCCGCCAACCAAATTTCAATCGCTTATTGTTCACTTATCAATATGCGACGGGTATGAAAACGGGTAGTACAGAAGCCGCTGGGTACTCTCTGGTAAGCTCTGCTCAAATGCCAGATAACCCAATGAAGTTGGTTGCGGTTGTTCTGGGCACGCAATCACTGAATGATGTCGCAGCGCAAAGCAAAGGGCTATTCAATTATGGCTTCCGCTTCTTCAAGCAAGACACTTTATATGCAGCAAACAGCAAACTTTCTGAACAACACGTTTGGGGAGGACAACAAGATAAAGTCTCTTTAGGTCTTGAGAAGCCATTAACCTTGGTTCTTCCTTCAAGTGTTGATGAAAAAGGTCTGAAAACTGATCTCCAATTTGACCATGACATCAAAGCACCGGTTGATAAGGGTGAAAAGTTAGGTGAAATGACTGTCACTTATAATGGCAAAGTTATTAAAACCGAACCACTTGTCGCGCTCAACAGTGTTCAGCAAGGCGGCTGGTTCACCCGAATCTGGGCTAGTATCTCAATGTACACCCATAACTTGCTAGCATCTCACGGGCTGTAGACTCAGAAAATTAGGCGGGGTTTGGATTATAGAACAAACACTCGGTGGTAAATAAAAACGACGTTGTGATAATTGTCTTTTTATTTTCCCATGACGGAAGTACACTCCCGTCTTAATAGCCATCATACTAATAAAGCCAATATTTTAGTCGAAATGAATAAGGTATTGGCTTTTTGTTTGGATAATCATTATGCCTACTTTTAAATCGAAATATCCCTTAGCAAGGCTAGCGAGTATTGTGTTATTAAGCTTATCAACAACAGTATTTGCTAGCATCTCGGACATCAACCGCGCAGTAGAAAACAGCCGTCATTTAGAACCAGGTGAAACTTTTGTACTCGATCAACCTTGTAAATTATTTAATAACTACGAGCATAAAATCTATCACTGTACAGCCATGATTGGCCCATTATCACTGATTAAAGATCAACAATTAGATGCCATTAAGAGTGATAACGAGCTACTTTATCGTGATGTTGCTTTTGTGAGAAAAGAAGATGGTCAACCCGTGTTCCGTCTACTTCCTCGAGCAGCGAAAACGCCAGAACAAACACCGCCAATATCATCAAATGAGTCATCAGAACAATCAGCAAAAAAACAATTATCACACGTTGGTTTTCTTGCTAAGTAGCAATTAACGCAGCACTTACAATAAACATTGTTTCATTGTATTCTTTTTCTTGAGTGATTATGCGTTAAAAGCAACTCATTATTTTAAATCGCAGTTAGATATTTTTTCTAACTGCGTATTTTTAATCCGCTTATAGAAATTAGTTATGTGTTTCACCCTCAACAAATTAAAATGCTCACCTATTATTATGTTCTATAAGAGCTTGATATATTCAACATGATTGAAGCAAAAATTGAAAACTGGGGACTCAAACGTGTTGAGCGTTATTTACCCATAACTCAGGGTCTCTTTAAAACAATAAATGATAAAAAACTGTGTCAGTTATGTGTTGTGCTTTCTTTTTTTATTGGATTCATCACAACCTTTTTTATCGTTTCTTTCGAAATCTATTTAGAGTTACTCGGAGAAAACTGGTTAGCCTTAGATAACCTACTAAGACTCGTTGTTATTAACATTGTATTTATCAGCTTAGAATTATTTTTACTATTTGAGGTTGGATTTATTACCACCGCAATTCTCATCAATCGTGCGTCAGCTAAATACCAGTTTTGTGACAGAATGAAAGCATCATTAGTGCGTGCGGTTATGGAGCTGTCAGAGCCCGTTGAGAATATTCATGGAATAAAACCTTATAAACAGTTTAGTAAATTTCGCTATATCAAAGTTGCCTTGTATACCGGTAAAGACATACTCAGTAATTTTATTATCAAGGCATTACTACAAAAATCACTATCACGTAGTAGCGTGCGTGTTTACATTCCGTTGGTTTCTACCTTAATTACGGGGTTTTGGGACGCATGGGTACAACAAAAAGCCCTTAGCGAAGTGCGATTACGTATTTCGGCACGCGTGTACGTACTTAACCAGTTAGCAGAACTTGAAGCTAAAGAGATGAGCCAAGCTTACATTATTGCTTTACTCCGTTTAATTGCGGTAAGACAGAGCTATAAACAAGAATGTGATATCAATTTAGAGTTCTTCTATGAGCAACTTCATAAAAAGAAACAATGTGAAATAACAGAGCTTGAGTCTGTTGATTTGTTACTAGCAAGCGTAGATGCGTTAACGGTTAATGAAAAAGCAGAACTGACTGTTATGACCGAGTATTTGTTCTATTTCAGACGCTCACCGAATCGTATTGAAAAACAGTTATTAAGCAAACTTGGGGTACTTAAAGCGACCAAGCGCAACCCTCTACTTTGCTAAACACAGCACAATAAAAGCCGCCTTTCATATATTCCATGATTTAATATATTAAAGGCGGCTTTGCTTTTCATATGTCAACTAGATATCCGCACTCAAAAACAACCTGCAAACCATCAGATTCAAATTCTCAGAAAGCGTTGGGTATTTTCATGGATTAGTGTCGCCATTACATCCCGTGATAATTGATGATGCTCTGCTAATACGTCAATCACTTGATTGATCATATTTGGCTCCCCCTCCACACCATTGTATTTACACGGCGAATCAGACTCCACCAACAGCATATCAAGCGGAATTTTCTTAACAAACTCTAAGTAATGAGGATCGACAAAGATCCAAGGACTTACTGAAATGAAATGCGCTTGTTGATGAAGTAAGGCGAGGTCTTCGTCACTGCCTTCATACCAATGGAACAACGCCCCTTTGATTTGATAGGTATTTAAAATAGGCAGCGCATAATGAATATCATCTTCTACCACATGCAAATTGACAGGTAGTTTTAGCTCTGCTGCAATCTTAACAAAACGGGCTAAGCGTTCACTTCCGCGCTGTTTAATAAGGTGTTTTTCTTGCTTTGTTTTCTCGTCTAAGTAGAAAAAAGGAATGCCGATTTCACCAATACCAGATAATAAATGACGATGTTGGTATATCAGATCAATAACAGCTTGGATCTCTTGTTCACTGACATCTTTCTCAGGGTGAATACCAAGAAAGAGATAAATCTGCTCTGAATATTGTTGTTTTAAGCGTATCAACTCTAACGCACTTGCCTTAGTCATAGATACGGCACCTATTTTGCCGTTTTGCTTAAAAAACCGTTCCCTATCGACCGCTAATACACCTTCTAAATGGCAGTGAATATCAATTAACACAGTAGTATTCCCAATCGAGATAAGACAAACAATAAAAAATAATAACGCTTACTATTCAAAATCTTAACATAATTAAAGTTAGTCTCTAGCTTAATTAATCTTTTATTACGCATACTGCGTATACGATATAAATATAATTATTGGAGTTATATACATGTTTTCTTGGTTTAAAAATAATCCCGCTAAAAAATTAAAGAAACGCCACTCAATGCTACTTGAAGAAGCCATGCATGCTCAAAGGAATGGCGATATCAGAACCTATTCCCGCTTAACAGCAGAAGCTGATGAACTATTCCAGCAAATCAAGCACCTCAATCAATCTGAAACCTGAGCTTTGCATAAACGGCTTGTTAATTTCAGTAAAAAAAAGCCTCCAATAACCTTTATACTCTATGAGTTAAAGCTATTGGAGGCTTTCTTGCTTAACTAAAAATAAGCTTATTTCGCTGCTGGCTGTACCTGCGCTGGTGTTGCATCTTTTAATTCAATTTTATGATTGGAAGGCGCGGTTGTTTGCTGCGTAAGTTGCTGAAATTGTTTTTGCATTTCCATCATTTGCTGCTGTTGTTTTGCCATTAAGTTAGACATATTCATTTGCATACCCCCCATATCATTCCATGAGTTTGCAAATACATTATTCATTTCAATTTGTTGTTGCTGCAACTGTTTAAAGAATGCTTTATCTACTTTGGCGTTATCACCTTTGGATTGAAATTGAACAATCTCATAATTCATTGGGCCCTGTGGAGTCTGCACTGTCCCTTTAGTAACCGTTTTTTCACCATTATCGGTTTTTACCGTTTTTGTCGTTTGGTTTGGTTGTACATTAGCTGATGCACTATCTACATTCTTCAAATCAACTGTTTGAATCCAACCCGTTTGACCATTACTTGGATCACCGACTTTTGACCAACCCTCATTTTTATAGATAGTGATCAAAGGTACATCTGTTTTTATCGTTTCAATTACCTTAGCTGATACATTAGGCTCTTGATATAGCTTGATAGTTTCAGTGGTATTATTAGCAGCCCACACAGCAGTACTCATACATGCTACAGCGGCAATACCTGCAAATGCTAGAATAGAACGTTTCATAAAATATCCTCTATGCACAGTGACATAATTTAAAAGGTCAAAAATACTGGTTGACCACGCATAACCTGTAACAGATATATTATGTCTCTTAAATTAATCGAAGATGAACAAGACCTCAAATAATTAAATTCATTCAAGGTAAATTATTTTACAATTTTGCTTTCTTATTCTCATACATTTTTTTATCTATAACATTCATTATCTTAATAAGTTCACCTTGATAACTTTCAGTACCATAACTAAATAGTCAGTCACTAAAAGCATAACTTATTTTTCATTAATAAAATTTATTATGTATTTAATTCCCAAGGAATTATTTTTCAGTAATGAAAACAAATTCACTCCACCATAACGAATAGCTGAGCCCTCCGAATAAAAAGTTGAACACAACAATGAAGATGATTTTTTAATTAATTCATCACTTTTATATCGTTATGATTATAATTGCATGCTTAAATCTATCTAAATCAATGATAATTAAGATTTTTTGTTAAACAATAGTTATTGATAAATCGCTTATTATATAAACCACTAAATTCACCAATTAATGAGATATGCTGATATTGCTTTTTCTCTCTATAAAGGCAAGTAATATCTTTTCAACTGTATAATAAAAAGTTTCTGTGTTTATAATTGCGTCAAATTCCATGATATCAAAATAGAGAGTATTATCCTTTTATTTTCATTCAGTAATCTTTGCTGTGAATCTTCTCTCACATCAGTCGCTAAACTATGATGGTTAAGGTAAGTTATAAAATCGGATGAAAGAATATTATTCGACATCACTTCTTTATACGTCATACCTAATTAATCAACATTAATATGAAAAATCAGCTCATGCTTCAAGTTTTCATTGATAAAAACAATTTGATGTCCTTTATTTCGAACGCATAGAAAACCAGTTAAGACAGAAAAAAGATAATCAATATCGAAATTTACTAATATATTAATTGTGAATTTTTATTTATAAACGTTTGGTATAAATTACGATAGTGTTATTATAATGAATTATTAACATAAATTATCTATGCAATGGATTCGGTATGATAAAGAATGCAACGAATGCATCACAAGGGATGTTACTTTTTAAGCTGTCCACACTACAAAGCTTTGCGATTGGTACGCTTAAAGTCCGTGAAATCGTACCCTATACAAATTTAAGTGTTATCCCAAAATCTCACCCAACCGTACTTGGCACCACTACATTACGTGGCGACACTGTTCCTGTTATTGATATGGCCAAAGCAATTGGTTATCCCGCTATCAGTCTTGAAGAGCGCCAACGTTGCTTTATTATCATTACAGATTGTCGTCGTAAGTTAGTTGGATTTTTAGTCAGAGGTATTGAACGGATCACCGAGTGTAACTGGCAAAATATTGAAGCACCTCCCCAACATTTAGGTAGCGATATTTTTGTCACTGGTGTTATGCGCGATGCAGATAAGTTGATTCAACTACTAGATGTTGAATTGCTTCTCTCTAAAATATTTCCAGATGATCCTTCAACGTTATTGCCTACTCTTACCGATATTGAACGTGAGATTTTACGTCCGTTAAAAATCTTATTAGTTGATGACTCAGCCGTCGCCAGAAAACAATTAACTCAAGCACTTGATAGTATCAGTGTGCCCTACTTTGTTGCCAAAAATGGGCAAGATGCTTTTAATATGATGCAAACGGCTGCGCAAGCAAACGATCCGTTCCATATTTTGGTTAGTGATATCGAAATGCCAGGGTTAGATGGGTATGAGCTGGCATTCAATGTCAAAAACACCGATGCGCTCGTCTCAACCTATATTATTTTACACACCTCCCTTTCAAGTGAAATAAGTGTGTCTCAAGCACACCAAGTTGGTGCTCAAGAAGCACTGACAAAATTTGAAGCAAATGAATTAATACATGCGATGCTTCGGGGGGCGGAGCAGCATTTAGCATTTAGTAGCTAAAATGAAAAAAGCGAGAAATCACCCGTCATATTAGCGGTAATTTCTCGCTTTTATAATGTATTATTACATTAGATTAACGAATAAAACGGTTATAGATAAACAGAATAATAAATGCACCCAAGGTAGCGGTAATAATGCTACCAATGTTTACACCTGTTGCATGACCTAAACCAATAAATTTACCCACAAAACCACCAACAAATGCACCGCCAATACCCAATGCCATTGTTACAATCCAACCACCGCCATCTTTACCAGGCATTAAAAACTTTGCCAATGCACCAGCAATTAAACCAAGAATAATCCAAGATAAAATACCCATTAAGAGCCCCTATACTTTTAAAAATAGTAAATACTTATAATTGGTAAGTGTAGACAGGTATCCACTAACGAAGTTCAATTCTTTGTCAGGAAGTTTATAAAATCATAAGAAACTTATATACCAAATATGATTAGATTAACTTTGAGGGCATAAGATCGTTTAAATTACTCTCACCTAAAATCACTCTTTTTATTCATTCACTATAGTGTAATATGCGCGCTATTCGATGACTATAGATAGATATTATAAGGCAATAATACATATGAAATACGATTGGATTCTTTTTGATGCTGATGAGACCCTGTTCTATTTTGATGCTTTTAAAGGGCTACAGCTCATGTTTTCTCGTTATGATATCGCCTTTAGTGACGCTGACTTCAAACAATATGAATTAATTAACCGCCCGCTATGGGTGCAATATCAAAATGGCGATATTTCAGCCAGTGAACTTCAGCAAACACGTTTTCGGGAGTGGGCAAAAAAACTAAAAACAACAGAACAACAGCTTAATGATGATTACATGCAAGCAATGGCTGATATTTGCGAAGTATTACCGGGGACAACATCACTGATTCGATCTCTTAATGGTCGAGTTAAATTAGGCATCATTACTAATGGCTTTACTGCACTGCAAAAAATCCGCTTAGAAAAAACAGGACTAGCCGATTATTTTGATCTGCTCGTTATTTCAGAGCAGGTCGGCGTCGCTAAACCCGATCGCCGTATATTTGATTATAGTCTTGAAAAAATGGGCAACCCTGCACCTACTTCTGTACTTATGGTCGGTGATAACCCGCAATCAGATATCTTAGGCGGTATCAATGCAGGTTTAGACACATGCTGGTTTAATCATCAAAATCAATTATTGCCAGATACTATAAAGCCAACTTATCAAGTTTCAACACTGGCTGAACTTGAAAAAATATTAGCTTAAAAACAACAGGTTAAATCTAATAACGGATATGTATCGCGAATTTTTATTCTATATTCGCGATACATACATTATACATTCCGTATTAAATACGAATAATTACCGAATATCACTTTACAATCATCTTAAATAGCTTTAGTTTTAGGTCAATTATTTCATTCGAGCGCATCACTTATGTATTCAGTTAAGCACAACAATTTAGCAGTATCTTCTACTGTATTTGTTATGAATACTATTGCGCTTGTCTCTGTCGTCGTCGTCAAATAACGCTGACGTTTAAGCTTATTCGTCAGTTACTATTGCTGGCGGATATGTTAACTCTCCTTTTTATCTTCCAGCCAAACTGACCATTCATGTAGAAGGTACGCCGTTTGAAGAGAAGAGAACTTGCCGCCATTGGATTTATGACTTTTGCCTTATTTTTAGGGGCAGGAAACCTTATTTTCCCCCCTATGATGGCACAACAAGCCGGTGAAAACTGGTTAATTGCCATAGTAGGCTTCCTACTAACCGCCGTTGGTTTACCCGCCTTAACACTGATCGTTTTAGGTCGACTGTCATCTGCAGATAAACTCACTGCCTCATTACCACATTGGATGGATCGTACTTTCTGGTTTTTAGTATTAACGACTCTGGGGCCAGCCTTTGTTCTACCTCGAGCGGTAACTGTGGCGTATGAAATGGGTGTTAAACCTTTCTACCACGGTAACGGGTTAATGCTGTTTTCAGTGCTATTTTGCTTATTAACCTTAATTTTGGCACTGAAGCCCGGTAAGTTAGTTAGCTATATTGGTAAAGTAATGACGCCTGCATTAATCGTGATGCTAGCGGTCTTAGTGATTGCCGCTTTGATTAACCCATTAGGCTCTCCGACAGATGCCATTGCTGTTTATAAAGCAGCACCGACGGTTAACGGTATGATCCAAGGTTATATGACATTAGATGCTATCGCAGCGGTCGCATTTGGTTGGGTGATTATTCAAACGATTCGTAGTACGGGTATTAGCTGTAATAAAGCGATTTCTTACTACACATTACGTATTGCTGGTATCTACGCATTACTGATGTCTTTGTGTTATTTAGCTATGGGTTATTTAGGTGCAACGTCCTCTTCGATTGCTCCCAACTCAACCAATGGCGGTGAAATTCTAACACGCTATGCTGCTGGTGAGTTTGGTACATTTGGACAAATTTTATTAGCAACTATCACTTTAATGGCTTGTTTAACCACAACTATTGGCTTAACCAATGCAAATAGCGAATACTACAAAAATACTTATAACATCCCTTTTAAAATCAGTGCCGTTGTGATCATGAGCTTAACAGCCATTATCTCTAATGTTGGCTTAGAAACGATTATTGAAGTCAGCCTACCTGCTATTTTGATTTTATGCCCTATCGCAGTATCACTCATCATCGCCATTATTTTTATGCCGAACACTGTGAGTAACGCAAAGCGTAAATTCTCGATGAGCCAAACACTGATCGTCATTATCGCCACGTTATTTGGCAGTATTGATGCACTAAACATTTTAGGTAAGATCCCTTCCGCTATGCATCAAGATCTAACAGCATGGTTACCTTTGTTTAATGCTCATGCGTCATGGCTACTCCCTGTTCTAGTAACCATTTGTATCAGTAAAGTGACCCATATTATTCAACGTAATCGAAATACAGTTGCTACCTACTGATACTAAAATTGAAGCTATGCCATTGGTATAGCTTCAATATCAGCGTTACCACTGCTTTCAATTATTATATCGAAGCATAAAAATACAAAACCTGGCACTAGCACTCACATATTTAACTATCAATATGATTTTATTTAGTTAATTGCTTTTACTTAGTCGCAATAAAACGCATACCATAAAAAAATCGTTTACAACTCTATATTTTCTTTATATGTTGTAAGCGTTAATTCAATCACAAAACAGAAGTTGTTAAGTTATGTATTCAGCACTTTGCGAACATAAAACACGAAAAAACTTAGCATCGAGCCAATTTACTAATTGGAGCGAGGCTTCTGTTGTTGATATAAAACATACAACACGAATTATTACCGCTATTATCCTAGTGATTATTCGCTAGGCTGGCGGGCAAGCTTCCGTCAGCCGAGCTGGCGGAGGATACTATCAAGTCAAATATCTTCTTTCAGCAAACCTGCGGAATACGATTTCAATCATGGACGTTTAACGCATTGCGCATTAATCGCGATGGTTGTCTATAACTTCAAAAATGCAGGAACTACATTTGAAAACACAAGACATCTTCGTACTCGGTCTCACAACATTTGCCCTCTTTCTTGGTGCAGGTAACTTGATCTTTCCACCAGCAATGGGATTAGATGCTGGGACTTCTCTGACCTCCGCAATGGCCGGATTTTTAATTACTGCCGTAGGCTTACCCGCATTTACTATTATTGTGCTAGGTCGAATTGGTAATACCAATAATTTAACCAAGGCTTTACCTAAGTGGCTAGGTACAACTTTTTGGGTATTACTTTTTACCGCTATTGGCCCTGCATTTGGTATGCCTCGCGCCGTTACTGTTGCTTATGAAATGGGTATTCAACCATTTTTTACTCATGACCATTTGGTTGCTTTTTCTATCATTTTTTCTGCCGCTACCCTATTTCTTGCATTTAAACCAGGAAACCTTGTGACTTACATTGGTAAGATCATGACGCCTGCACTGATTATTTTACTATGTGGATTAGGCTTAGCAGCATTTCTTAGCCCTCTCGGTACACCTGCTGCTCCATCTGGTGATTACCAAGTCGGTGCTGTTACAAGTGGTTTGATCCAAGGTTACATGACGATGGACGCCATTGCTGCTGTCGGTTTCGGCTGGGTGATCATTCATGCAATAAAAGCTAAGGGTGTTACAACACAACAAGGTATTGCATCAACTTCTATTAAAGTCGCATTAATTTACGCCACGTTAATGGCGTCTTGTTACATCATTATGGGCTACGTAGGCGCAACATCATCAACGATTGCTGAACATGGTGTTAATGGTAGCGTGATCTTAACTCGTTACGTTGCAGGTGAGTTTGGTCATTATGGTCAATGGTTATTAGCCGCTATTATCTTAATGGCATGTTTAACCACCACGGTGGGTTTAACCAATGCATGTGCTGAGTATTATCAAGATACGTTTAAAGCTTCGTTTGGTTTCACAGCAACAGTCATTGTTGTGCTAACAGGGGTTATCGCAAACTTTGGTTTAAACGATATTCTGAAAGTAAGTTTACCTGCCATCCTTGTACTTTGTCCGGTTGCCATCGCATTAGTATTAGCATCATTGGCGGCTTCAACATTTACCGTTTCACGCCTTACACACAGTGCGGTTCTGATCACAGCGACGCTTTTCGGTACTATTGATGCGATTAATATCTTAGGTAAGATGCCAAAAGATCTCGGTGACTTTTTCAGCGATACATTACCGCTTTACAACGCACATGCAGGTTGGTTATTACCGTCTTTATTCATGTTAATTACGACGGCGATGATTGGGCGTACAGCAAGTGCAGAGAAAAAATTTGGGCGTGTTGACTACCGATTAAAAACGGCAAATAACGATTAATAAAAAACGGCGATATTGGGGTATCGCCGTTTTTTTACTGTTGTTTTTACTATACAAGCAAAAAGCTAGGCTTCACTTTAAGCGCTAGCAATGAAAGTATTACAATTCATTCCACATTGCGGCACCCGGCGCCCATACTTCCACTCTATTTTTCTCTAAATTACAACGAAAGTTAATATCACCACGATGTGCCGGCTTTATATGATCGACAAACACCCAGCCTCGATTACTTTCAGATTGATTATCAACATCATTAGCAATAATGGTTTCAGCAGTATATTGCGTTTTATTCGTTACCAAAATTTGGCACTGCTCGATATCATTGGTAGAAGGTGGAGTAAAAGGAGTTGCTGTCATATCACAGCCAGAAAGCAGTAGAGCAAGCAGTAAGATTTTAGTTTTCATCGTAGACTATTCATAGCATCAAAATGTGTCACTAATTGCAGGCGAAAAATGAATATCAACGATATGCCATTAGCGAAGTTGCGCGGAATTGTATAGATAAAAAAACAAATTGGTAGTGTTAATTAACCTCCATCATCATTCTTTTGAAGACAGTCACTCTCATAAAGCATTACGTTAATTCCTTGTAAAAATAACGCTTAACGAATACATATGATAATTTAACATTGCTGAAATTAATTATCGAAGCAATATCCTATTAAGAAGCTATTAAGCCACTGATAAAACAATGAAGAGTTGCCAATAAAAAGCCCAAATCATTAGCCATTGTGTCATGTCCTATCGAAAAAAAACAATCTAACGCAACTTGCTTAGTTGCATCAATTAGCAACAGGCTAATGAATATTGCACCTTATTCGAGATACACAATTTAGAGAATGTCTTTATTCATAGGAATGGCGTAAAGAATGATGATATTGGCGCTCAAACGAAAATGAGCAAAGCTTAATCATGCTACTTTTTGCTCTGTCTTTATAAACACTAAAAGTAGATCAAATGAAAAAATACTGGACACCACTAACACTCGTTTGTGCACTACTTGTGCTAACTTCTGGTTCTCTCCTATTTTTAGATATTAATTCGAAAAATATTGTTCTTATGCATGAATGGATTGGTATCTTAATGGTCATTGCCGTTCTCGGGCATGCTTTCTTATATAAGAACTCAATTATCAAGCACTTATCACGTAAGAATAACATTGTAATGATGGCGGCTATTTTGTTACTGGGTATCGCAATGATCCAAAGTGATAAAGAAGTCGAACAGTCTAACAATGTCTCTGTCGCCTTGTTTGATTCTATCGATAATGCTCCAATTACGTTGATGTCAGAGCTAACTCATCAACCCATTAATAACTTAGTAGATAAAATAAAATTGGCTGGTTTTACAATTGATAATCCTAAGCAGTCCATTGTACAAATAGCACAATTAAATCATCAGCAACCTGAAGACATCATTTCTGTTATTTATAAAAAGTAAGCAATAATGCCCTGTTTATCAGGGCTTCAATCAAAGCCGATACTTAACGTCACTGTGTTATTTAAAATTTAGAGTCACTATTTATATCATCGATAAAACGATGAAATGTTGCCAAGAAAAAATCCAAATCATTAGAAATAATATCATGTCCTGTTGCTGAAAATGCCAATCTAACGCAACCTTCTTTTTCTGCTTCTTGCTTAGCAACATCAACAATCAACTGACTAACAAACTCTGCGCCATCGCCTAAATAGGTATTATAAAAATTTAATACCGGCTTTTGGTGATAAGAAAAGTCCGTAAATTCCAGTTGAGTTACCTCCAGCAGCTCAGAGTCAACAACGGGATTTATTGGCTTTAAAAGAGAAAGTTCTTGCTGAACAAATTGCTTAATATCTTTTGGAAGGCGCGCTTCAATTTTCTCAAAAATAAAGCTAATTGGCGAATCAACAGCCACCAAGGCTTTAACTAAATCAGGGTATTTATAGTTAAAATATCGACCGTAAAGTCCACCCAAGGACGGACCAAGTAAGATGGCGTTTTTAATATCTAACTCTATAAGTAAACTATGCAACTCCTGAGATACAACCTCTGGTGTCCTTACCTTTGTATTGAGTGGACTTCTGCCATAACCACCTCGATTAAATAAAAGTACACTGTAACGCTTTGCTAACTCGTCTTGTAACCATCGGTTATCTTCAATGGTAACGTTAGCTCCCGTATTAATCACTACACAATCTTTAGCACTGTGATGCTTTATATAGCGATACTCAATACCTGTAGCACTTATCATCATCTCACCTCATTTCTTTAACTTGTAAACTATTGATGAAACGATTAGTTATAGCAAAATTAAACACAGAGGATGTGAATTGAGAGGAAGGTAAATAAGGGGCATTACATTTTAATGCATACTTTTGTGCGCATCTTTATAAAAAACCACAGGCACTTTTCATGAACCTGTGGTTTTAAATGTCTACTGAACCGTAATAACTATTGATGTTGTTGAAGTTGCTCAGTCAGCCAATTTAACCACGCATCCATCCCTTCACCCGTTTTAGCTGAAAGTTTTATGACCTGAATATTGGGATTCACTTTTCGTGCATTAGCAATACAATCTTCAATGTTGATATCAACATACGGCAATAGGTCGACCTTGTTGATCAGCATTAAGTCAGCGGCAGCAAACATATTAGGGTATTTAAGCGGCTTATCTTCCCCTTCAGTAACAGACAAAATCGCGACTTTGCATGCCTCACCTAAATCAAAACTCGCAGGGCACACCAAGTTACCGACATTTTCGATAAACAAGAAACCTGGCTCATTCATTGCTAATTGATGATAAGCATCGTGCACCATTTGTGCATCTAAATGGCAGCCTTTTCCTGTATTAACTTGAATAGCGGGCACTTGGGTAGCACGAATACGATCCGCATCGTTAGAGGTTTGCTGATCCCCTTCGATCACCGCACATGGATACTGCTGTTTTAGCTGCATCAGGGTTTCAGTAAGCAAGGTCGTTTTACCAGAGCCTGGGCTTGATACTAGATTCAGCACAAGCTGTTTATTGGCTTTGAAATGCTCGCGATTATGTTCAGCCAGTTTATTGTTGTTACCTAGAATATCCATCTCTAACGTCAGAAGTTGACGTTGAGAAACCCCAGCCACATGCACTTCAGCTTCGCCTTTACCGTAGTGCAAATCACCTTTATCTAAGGTTTCAGGCTGATGATGGTCATGGCTATCATGAGCATGGTTGTGATGTACGTGCGATGCATGGTCATGGTGAGAATGTTGATGATGTGGGTGGCTGTGTTCATGGTGCGATGTTGCAGGTAACGTGTAATGCACATGATGATGAACATCACCTTGATGATAGTAGTGATGATGGATCACAACAGGCTGTTCATTACTCGCTTTATGAACATTGGAGTGCGCGTGATCATGGTGATGGTCATTGTGATCACTATGCCCATGATGATCGTGGTGATGAGAACCATGATGATGGTGATCGACACCTTCTACATGGCTATCTCCGCAGCCGCATACATTACACATTACTCTACCTCAATATTTTTAATCATTAATTCGTCACCGGTTTCAACTTTAAGCTGATAACCTTGGCAATGAGGGCAGCAGACACCACGCTCATCCATTTCGATATAGCGCTGACACTCCATACACCAAACTTGAGCTTGTACAGACTCAATGGCTAACTTCGCGCCTTCTGCAATCGTTCCTCGTGTTGCAAATTCAAATCCTGTTGCCAATGCATGGGGCTCTATACACGATAATGTCCCAATCGATAATGTCACTCGAGTTACACGATGAAAGCCTTGCTTTTTCGCCTGTTCAACCACGGTATCTACCGTATTCATACTCAGTGATAATTCATGCATGACGAGATCTCTTCATTCTTATTTTTGATGTATGGCAAACCACAACTGACCTGCTGAAATAGATGCATCATTAGCAGGGAGTGATTCACCACAAAAAAGGGATAAACTGTGCGCGCTGGCTTTTTCAAACACTTCATCAACTAATACACGGTTTTGGAATACCCCACCGCCTAAAACAATCGGTAATGGCTTATACGTTTGTCCTATGGTGACGATGACGTTCGCAATGGCACTAATAAAACTGTGCGCCAAACAATTTCGCCATGCTGGGCGATAATCATCGGCAACTAAACTTAACAGTGGTAATGCATATTCCAAAAGTGGTTGCCAATCAATCACGCCATTAGCATCAACAGCAAAAGAAATAGGTTGATGGCATCGATCTTTCATTGCCGCTTGTTCGAGTTTCAACCCGCACTCACCTTCATAATCAACGCGATCAACTAAACCTAACAAACTTGCCCACGCATCAATTAAACGTCCCATCGATGAGGTATAAGGCGATTGACTACCTGTTAGCCATAATTGGTATAAATTATTGAAATAAATATCACTCCACGCTTTAAAGGCTGATAACTGCATCGCTTTAATCGCATCGACTGAGTAACATTCCAATAAAAGGGCAAACAACAAACGAGCTGGCTCTTTTATCGCTTTTTCGCCTCCAATTAAGCGAAATTGACGTAAATGTCCGACACGTTGATAATTTTGTGGCGTAGAAAGTAAGACTTCACCGCCCCACACGCTGTAATCGTCACCCCACCCAGTCCCATCAAAGGTAAAACCTAAAACCTGCTCCGTTAAATTATGCTCAGCCATCACAGCTAATACATGAGCATGATGGTGCTGCACCTTTAAAAGTGGCGCGGCTAAATTGGCTTTGGCTTGGTATTTTTCAGCAAATTGAGAGGAATGATAGTTAGGGTGTTTATCACACACCACTTGCTGTGGCTTAACATTATAAAGCGTCGTTAAATGGTTAACCGTTTCTTGATAACGTAACTCGGTATCGAGATCGTCTAAATCACCAATATAAGGGGATATTAGCCATTGCTGAGGTAATGCTAACCCTATGGTTGATTTTTGCTCAGCACCTAAAGCAACGGTGATATTACCTGTACTTTGTTCACTACCTGTACCGAAATGACTCACAGGCGCATAGCCTCTTGCCATACGTAGCACACGGATCTTTCCACCAGCATAATGTACCAAGCTATCATCGCACGCACTCACAATCGGACGATTATGATCTAAAACACCACTGATTTTCCCTGAAAATTGAGTACAGACTTGAGCTAACTCAGTGGCAATAGGCATACCTGATAAGTTCGCACTGGTCATAACAAGTGCACTTGTCGCACCTATTGCTTGTAATTCATCAAACAACAAATAATGCAATGGCGTATACGGCAGCATGATTCCAAGATACGGTACATTCGGAGCAACATTTTCAGCTAATACACCATCTGTTCGTGTCACTTCTTCAGCCACAATATCTAACCGCTTATTCATAAGAACAATCGGTCTCGCTTGCGCTGCTAATGCTCTCCATTCCGCATCACAGCCTGCAACGAATTGTTGAGCAATGTCATCACTTGCCGCCATGATGGCTAACGGTTTTGACTGCCGATGCTTAAGCTTACGTAAACTCGCCACTGCTTGTGCGTTAGTGGCATCACACACTAAATGAAAACCACCGATGCCTTTAACTGCAACAATTTCGCCGTCTTTAATCTGTTGCGCAAGCTGCTCAATCGCTGTTTGTTTGGTTGCAACAAGTGGTAATTCTGCGCTCGATTTCACTCGCTGCTGTGCATCATAAAGCGTTACCCAGGGGCCGCAGCAGTCACAACTAATGGGCTGAGCATGATAACGACGATCGACTGGATTTTGATATGCCTCGGCACAATCAGAACACAACGAAAAATCCTGCATACTGGTTGCTGCACGATCATAAGGTAGCGCTTTTATAATGCTGTAACGTGGACCGCAATGGGTACAGTTGGTAAATGGGTATTGGAAGTATCGAGAATCTGGATTGGAAATATCCCGCTTACAAGCATCACAAAGCCCTTGATCTGGTGAAATAGATACCGTTGTGCTGTCACCGCACTGACTTTGCTCTATATCAAAAGTATTCGGCTTTTCCAATTCAGACCATAGCGATAAAGTGCGAATTGCCACATCATCAATGCGACTTAAAGGAGGCGCTTGGTCAATTAACTGCGAAGTGAAAATAGCTAATGTATCAAGAGAGCCTTGCACATCAATTTTCACCCCTTCTGAATCATTGATCACCGAACCAACTAGCGCATGTTGTGTCGCTAGTTGGTAGACAAAGGGGCGGAAACCGACCCCCTGTACAATGCCGGTAATATGAATATATTGTCGTGCAATGTTGTCTGTCACGCTAACTGCCCTGAATTAAGACAGCATTAAGATGCCACCAAATGCCGCCATAACGACACCTAGGACATTAGTAACACGGCGATTAGCAGCTGAAGACGCGATAGCTTTACCTAATACCACACCACACGCGTGTAGAATTGCCGTTGCGAGTACGAAACCGATAAAGAACTCAACAGCCGTAGCGCCTAAAGGCATTTCCATACCGTGAGCCATACCGTGGAATAATGCAAATGCCATTACTGCACCTGTCGCTACTTTTGCAGAGATACGACCACCCGCTAATAGCATGCCACCCATTGCAATCACAGACACTGCAATAGCTAGCTCAACACCTGGGATCACAACACCTGATACACCTAATGCAGCACCTACAATCATGATTGAGATGAAAGCAAGAGGTAAACGTGAAATCGCTTTACCCCCCATCATTGCTGCTAATAGACCCACACCCACCATAACACTTAGGTGATCCATGCCAGTAAATGGGTGAACAAAACCACTCATGAACGCAGAAGCGTGAGGACCAATGTGACCAGGGTGTGCTAAAGCAAGAGGAGAAAAAGAAGTAGTTAGCAAGCCCAACATTAGATGTTTCATTTTCATATTAATATCTTCTTAATAAAAGTAACCGGAAATCCGGAGGGTTATAAAACACTTCACGCGATAACTAAGCGTAAAGTACGATGAAAGCACGAGATCAAATCATGCCAAAAATACGTTCTGGGTGAGCATAAGCATCGGCTCGACCACGGCGACAATGCCCTAATAACGTCATATTTAAACGATCCGCTAAATCGACAGCCATTTTTGTTGCAGAAGATACGGCAAGTAACACTTCAACACCGGCTGAGGCCGCCTTTTGTACCATTTCAAAACTAGCGCGACTGGTGACTAACACAGCACCGCCAGATAAACGCTGTTGATGGATATAACCAATTAATTTATCTAACGCGATGTGGCGACCAACATCTTCAAATGTTGCGATTAATTGCCCATTGGCATCGATGTATGCCGCCGCGTGTGCTGCACCTGTGAGTTGATTAAGTGCTTGGTGTTGAAGTAATTGCTGTAACGCTTGTTCTAAATGACTTAAATCAAACTCAACTGTCATCGGCAATGGCATTAGCATCCGACATACGGTTTCCAATTTTTCTTCACCACAAATACCACAGCCCGTTAAACCCGCTAATGAACGACGTTTCTGCTTTAAACGCTCAGCACAACGATTTGCAACTGTAATATCAAGATTGATCCCATTATCATGATGGGTAATCAGTATATCGTGAATATCACGGTGATGATCGATAATTCCCTCAGACAATGAAAAGCCTATCGCAAACGGCTCTAAATCATGAGGAGTACACATCATCACGGTGTACGCAACGCCATTAAACGCAAGAGCAACAGGCGTTTCTTCAATAATGAAATCCATCTCTCTAAAATCGCTTTCTCCTTTGCGATAGCGAATGATCGGACGCTGACAAGCATCACTAACGGCATCGGTTGATTGCACCTCAAGAGTGGTCAAAATAGTGATCCTATAATTAAATAAAAATGTAGGCTGGTATAAAACGCATCAGATACCACCTCGAAAATCTTGGCTCTTAATCCCCATTTTCTGCATTCGAGATAACAAGGTTGTCCGTTTCAGTCCTAATTGGCTTGCCGCACCATTCGGCCCTGCGACCACACCATGACAAGCCTTTAATGCTTTAATCACGTCTGCTTTACTAATAATGGGTTTAACTACGTCACCTTTCACTGTTGATTCTGGCGTATTGATAACACCAGTAGCTTCAGGGGTAACCAATCCGACAGAAGGCGCATTCTCGGTTGGTACACAGGCAGAATGAGACGCTGTTTTTAGCTCATGAACAGGAACATTAAGCACATTACCACGCGTTAAAATCACAGAGCGTTCAACAAAGTTACGCAATTCACGAACGTTGCCCGGCCATGGAAATGCGCTCATAACCGCTAAATCTTCTGCTGCAATTACGGTGATCGTTTTGGCCATTTTTTGGGCTAATTCACGGGTAAAATGTTTAACCAATAATGGGATATCTTCGGCACGTTCACGTAATGGCGGAATTTGGATAGGAAAAACATTCAAACGGTAATAAAGATCATTACGAAATTTCTTTTCTTCTACACGGCGTAATAAATCAACATTCGTGGCGACAACAATTCGCACATCAACACTGATTAATGCGTTCTTACCCACACGTTCTATTTCATTTTCTTGTAATGCACGTAATAATTTAGGCTGAAGCTCTAACGGCATATCACCAATTTCATCTAAAAATAACGTACCTTTATGCGCTTGCTCAAAACGACCAACACGCTGGCTAATCGCGCCAGTAAAGGCGCCACGTTCATGACCAAACAATTCACTTTCAAATAAACCAGCAGGAATGGCGGCACAATTCATCTTCACCATATCCGTTTTGCTGCGTAGGCTTAACTTATGAATAGCACGAGCAATTAATTCTTTTCCCGTCCCCGACTCGCCTAAAATCAACACCGTACTGTCACAACAAGCAACAAGGGCAACTTGTTCAAGGACTTTATTCATCACTTCACTTTGACTAATAATATCGTCAAAAATAACGTGTTCACCCATCCCTTCATCGATGTTTACAAACTTTGTAATAGGTTGATTAGGAATGCTCGCTTGATGTGTTTTTATACTATGCATTGCTAACGCTACACGCGCAGCTATCTGTTTAAATAACTCAAGATCCGTATTTTGATATGGCGCTTCAATAGGCTTCATAAAACTGATATAACCCACTGCAATGCCTCTAAATATGAGTGGCATAACACAAGCGGTTTTAACACGACTAGGAAAGTACGGGCTATTATTATCAGCCTGCATTTTCTTAATATCTATCGCATTTAAAAATACAGGCTGTTTATTCTTAATTGCATTTTTAATTAGTTTATCATTGGTAAAGAAATGACATTGATAATCAATTTCATTATTAATAAAACAAGCAGAATGTTGATTGTAATGCCCATCTTGTAATTGAATAATCGATAGATCAGTCATACCAAAATGCTGATATAAAAAGCGTAATAATGAACCTATCAATTCTTTTTTTGTACTTTGACTTATAACAGTATTCGTCACATCAACCAGAACCTGAAAATTGTTTTTTTCAGTTGTTAGTTTTTCAGTAAACGTTGATGCCGTTTGGTGCTCTATAATATGTTCAATCATTGCTGAAATCATATTATTAAATAATTTGAATTGCTTCTCGCTCTCACTATCATCAGGCATAGTTAGATTAATATATTCAATCGCACCTAAAGGTTGATTACAAATAGATAGCGGTATTTTGCAATAATTAAAAACCGAGTCATACGCAGGATGACTTTCTAGCTGAGGAAAAGTTTGATATAGCGTTTCACCATCCATCTGATGGCAATAATCACGCATGGTAGCGCCATGCAATCCAATACTTGAGCCAGTGTAATCAAATTGCTGACATTGTTTATCTTGATCAAGGTAGTAAAGGCTTGGTTGACTATCAAGATCATTTTTTAAAAGTAGATTCACACGTTCAACATTGATAAATAATAGATCTTCATTGTTAAGAAAATCCATTACGCCTGAAATATCATTGATTGATAATAAGGCTTTAGAAAAAGTCATCAAATCACTTTCAAAGCGTTCCATGTTGGCATTAACTCTTGCTGATAATGTCGCTCGAATAGAGAGTAATAATTCAAGCATTTATTATACAATTCTCAACCATTTTAGTAACCAAGTATTGATATCAATCAATAAACAATAAATATAAATGCAAACTAATGATGAAAAACAGAGTAGATGCTAATTATTTGAGCGATATGAATGACTAGTAGCAATATACAGCAAAGCAATTAAATATAAGGTTTCCAAATTTAAAATATACAATATTCTATCTTGGAAACCTTATTTTCATTAATGGTTTATTTGAATAATAAAATAAACAAATACACTCATTTTTTGTTATTAAGCATTAACAACATGGCTCTTCAAGCGTGCTTTCAAATTACTGTACTCTGTTTGTACGTAATTTTCTGCCCATGACTGATCTTCAATATTTTCTACCTTAACGGCACAATATTTAAATTCAGGTGTGCTTGAAATTGGATCCACATGCTCAATGGTTAATTCATTACATGCACCAATCCACCATTGGTAAGTCATGTATACCACGCCCTTATTTACACGCTCATTATAGTTTGCACGTGAAATAACTTTACCGCGACGTGATGAAACCCAAACCAATTGTTGATCGTCAATACCTAACTGACGTGCATCATCCGGGTGCATCTGCACATAACCCGGTTCATCTTCCAATGTCTGTAATGCAGAACAGTTACCCGTCATTGAACGACAAGAGTAATGGCCTACTTCACGCACAGTAGATAATACTAACGGGTATTGGGCATCTGGTTGTTCTAATGGCGCACGCCATTCCGCAGCAATGAACTGACCTTTACCTGATGGTGTACTGAATTTATTACCTTCAAACAAGAAAGGTGTACCCGGATGATCCTCAGTTGGACATGGCCACTGTACAGATTTTAACCCTTCCATCTTCTCGTACGTTGCACCTGTATATAGTGGTGCAAGGTGACGCATCTCATCCCAAATTTCTTGGGTATTTTGATAAGACATTGGGTAACCCATACGGGTTGCTAATAAACTGAAAATTTCCCAGTCAGGTTTCACGTCTCCCGGTGGTGTAATCGCTTTATAGAAGCGTTGGAAACCACGGTCGGCGCTACTGTATACACCTTCATGCTCACCCCAGCTTGTCGCAGGGAAAATCACATCAGCAAATTCTGCTGTTTGTGTCATGAAGATATCTTGAACAATCACCAATTCCATCTTGCGCATGGTTTCACGCATCGCTGCAAGATCGGCTTCAGTTTGTGCTGGATCTTCACCGAAAACATAAAATGCTTTACAGATCCCTTCCTCAACTTTGTGACCAATTTCTGTTAAGCGGTAACCCGGCTTACCAGATAATTGTACACCCCAAGCCGCTTCAAATTTTGCACGAATGTCGGCATCTTCTACTGACTGATAACCTGGGAACTGGTGTGGCAACATACCCATATCACAGGTACCTTGTACGTTGTTTTGTCCACGAACAGGACCACAACCTACACCTTCACGACCAAAGTTACCGGTTAATAATGCAAGACCGGCTAAACCACGCACAACATCAACAGCTTGTCCGTATTGGGTAACACCCATACCCCAAAGGATCATCGCTTCAGGTGCTGCCGCATAAGTACGTGCCGCTAAACGAATATCTTCCGCTTTTAAGCCTGTTGTTGTTTCAACACTTTCAGGTGTATAACGAGATACAAGCTCACGGAACGCATCAAAGCCTTCAGTGTTATTTGCAACGTACTCTTTGTCGTATAAGTTTTCTTCAATAATGACATTCGCTAACGCATTAACCAGTGCCATGTTTGAACCGTTCTTCAACGCTAACCATTGATCAGCGACACGTGCAGATTCGATCTTACGTGGGTCGCAAACAATGATCTTCGCACCATTAGCGCGAGCCTTAAGAATGTGCCTTGCTACAACTGGGTGAGAATCAGCCGCGTTGTAACCGAATATGAGTAAACATTTTGTTTTTTGAATTTCGGGAATGGCGTTACTCATTGCGCCATTACCTACTGTTGTCTCCAGACCGGAGACTGATGGAGCGTGTCACACCCTGGCGCAGTGATCGACGTTATTCGTCCCTATCACCGCACGTGCGAGCTTCTGCATCACATAGTTAGCTTCGTTACCTGGACCGCGCGCAGAACCCGTTGTCATGATCGCGTCAGGGCCATATTGCTTCTTGATTGCCATTAGCTTTTCGCCGGCAAAATCAATAGCTTCTTCCCATGAAACCGCTTCTAACGCAGCATCGCGTGTACGGCGGATCATCGGTTGCTTCAAGCGTGGAGTTAATAAATTGGTGTCGTTAAGGAAATCCCAGCCATAGTAACCTTTTAAACACAGTTGACCTTCGTTGGTACGGCCATCTGCAGGCTCTGCTGCAATTACTTTGTTATTTTCGACAACCAATTTTAGTTTGCACCCAGTACCACAGTAGGGACAAACAACAATTGATTTTTTCATACTAACCTTAGGTTGTAATAATAAACGTCAATAGCATTGTGATTAAACAATCACCTTAGCAACCTGTTGCTACTACAGCGCTCATTGCCGCTGCTTCACGTTTTTGTTGGCTCGTTTCAGTCAACGTCTCAGGCTCAATGATTCGAATCGCACCAGTAGGACAAACTTGAACACAAGAAGGACCCGACTCTTGGTGATGACATAAATCACATTTTAATGCTTGGGTTTGCGGTACTTTGCGCGTAAACAACGCAGCACCTTTTGTCTCTTCAACCATCGTTGTCACCACATTCATTGCACCGTAGGGGCATGCAATAACGCAGGTTTTACAACCGATACAACGAGATTGAATCACTTTGACAAAACCATCTTCTAATACGATGGCGTTATTGGGACAAACCTGAGCACACGGCGCATCATCACATTGACGACACATTACAGGCGTAGTTACATGGGCATTTTTCACGACGGTTAAACGTGGTGAAAAATCCGATGGTGCCATTCCTGCTACCGTATTTTCTGCTTGATGCGATAACGCACAAGCGATTTCACAAGTTCGGCATCCAATACACAAATTTGGATCTGCAAAAACAAATCGGTTCATGGTGTATCCCTTGTTGATGTCGATACATCGCAATACATATCCGCATTGCGATACCTTATAAGCATGAGCTATGCCAGTTTTTACACCTTGAACAGCAAAAACGCAAACTATTAATATTTAAGACAAAAAAATAAAGCCTGATCGAAATCAGGCTTTATTTATAGCAATGAACATGTCTGATATGTATCGATAACCATCATCGACACACTTCGTCACATCTCATCGACACCTTATCGACAGGCCAACGATTAAGCATCGTCACTGTCGCAGTTTACTGCTAACAGTGGGTGAATCCGCCCGAGCCTTGCCAAGTTGGTAATTGTTGATAAATTTGCTCAACACCTTGTTGTACCATTTCCGTTAAAGGGAATGAAAAAGCAACAATCGCAGGCTGTATACCAATGAAGATCACTTCTGGTACAAAAGTCTTTAATTCATCGATTAAGAAGTTCAACGGCAAACTGTGGGTCGACACCACATACATATCAACGATAGTCTCAGGATCAATAATTCGTACTTCCCCTGCTTCTTCACCAATATCTGCAGCATCAACCACCAGCACCCGTTTCGGCATTGCTTTACGAATAAGGTGTAAGCAATCCTCAGGCATCGAGCCACCTTCCAGCACGCTCCAATCCGCTATCGGATTCTCTTTCATCATCTTTGCGAGTAATGGACCAGCACCATCGTCTGCCATCATGCTGTTACCAACCGTCAATACAATATTGCTGACCGACAGATCGACATCGTCATTCGACACCGTTACGCCCATGACAGAAGAGAGGTTAATTTCCTCTAGCACAATTACTGTCCTCCTCGGATCATCATGTACATGGTTGGTTCGCGATGAATATCCCCTAAGGCTTCAATAAATCCATCGGTTAACAGCTTTGACTTCTCGCTTTGAGTCGCACTATCAATACCATCAAACGCCAGTGCCAACATGTTTAAATGCTCGGGATAAATCGTGATTTCACCAAACACCAGAAAGCCTTTCATTTTACGAAATGCTTCACCGCTTTGGTCTAATCCACTGATCCATTCAAGGTACTCATGGCCTGAGCATTTCAATACCGCATCTAAGCAATCGACCACACCAAGATGGTGACCAATTGCCAAGCTGTAGTACATAATTTGCTTGGCTTCTTCTGGTACATCGTAGCTTTCATCAACAAACTTGCGACCCAAGCTGTAGAAATACACATTCTGCTCAAGGTGACGAGATTGCGTTAACTCTTCAGGTAAATCGGCAATCTTGCTATTAGGCATTTTCGCCTCCACAGCACGCTTTTTGCTCTGCCCCGCACGCAGGTTGTCCCGTTAATGCAGCCATGGTTTTGCTCAGCAGAATATTCACGATTTCGGTTAAACGTGGATCGTCTTTTTCCGCTAAGTAAGCAGCAATCTTGCTATCAACGTTATCCGCACTACAGGTTGCCAATACATCCATCACTTCATCTGCAATACGTTGGCCTTGAACATAACCGGCAAGTAAGCGGGCTTGACGCTCAATCATCACCTTAATATCCAGTGGAATTTCAGTATGTTTAAGGCTCGCTTTTTGCTCATCAGGATTGTGCGTTTTCGCTTTCAGTTTCTGATCAAGTAAACCTAAAGCTACCGCAAAACCATAAATCGTTGCCGCAGGTGTTGGAGGACAGCCCGGAATGTAGACATCAACAGGTACAATCTTGTCAGTACCGCCCCAGACACAATATAAGTCGTGGAAAATACCGCCATCACAACCACACGCGCCGTAAGAAATCACAATCTTAGGATCAGGTGCTGCTTCATAAGCACGAAGCGCGGGTGCACGCATTGCGCGAGTCACAGCCCCCGTAAAGAGAAGAATATCGGCATGGCGAGGCGATGCAACAACCTTAATACCAAAACGCTCAGTATCAAATACAGGGGTTGTGGCTGCGAAAATTTCGATTTCACAGGCGTTACAACCACCACAGTCAACACGGTAAACATACGCCGAGCGACGAATCTGCTTAATAAGCGCGTCTTTTAATTTCTGGCTATTAGGCGGTAATGGAACAGGAACAGTTTGGGTATGAGCTGTACCATTTAGCTGTTTAATACCTTTCACATTTCCTCCTCAAGGTAACGTAGGTGGCTAACGTTTTCGCTATCTAGCATATTGTTACTGCGACGACATTCAGGACAGGTTTCTAATTGTTGGCGACGTAACTCTAATTGATCCGCTGAAACACCCGTTTGTGCCAAGGTATCTAGCACATAGTCCAATAGCTTTTTCGCTACAAACGGACGCTCACATTGGCGACAATTCGCCAGTTGGAACACCGCATGTTCATACAGATCTTCTTTGCGGGTTACCGCTAACTCAAAGTTCTGCGACAGCTTAATGGCTTTCATTGGGCAGACTTCTTCACAGCGACCACAGTAAATGCATCGCGCCATCGACAATTCCCAACGGCGTGTACCGGCTTTTTCGTCAGTTTCCATCACTAACGCATTGGCAGGACAAGCACGCATACAGGCAGCACAAGACAGACACTGATCCGCATCTAGCTCTGGCTTACCACGGAAGTCTTCATTCACTTCCAATGGTGCGAATGGGTATTTGGTTGTGACTTCACCGGTTTTTAAGACGGTCTTTAATAACTTAAACACAACGCCTCCTACAGCTTAAACGGTGAATTTTTACGGTCGATGCTGTACTGCTCAATCGCTTTATAAGGAATAGTTTTGCTACGCTTCTTCTTGGTATCAACAATGGTGACACGGTCAGTACATGAGTAACATGGATCCAAACTACCGATAATTAACGGCGCATCAGCAACGGTGTTACCTCGTAACATATAGCGTAACGTAGGCCAGTTCGCATACGTTGCTGCACGACAACGCCAGCGGAATAGTTTTTGGTTATCCCCTGTCATGCTCCAGTGCACGTTTTCACCACGTGGCGCTTCAGTAAAGCCCAACGCAAACTTATTCGGTACGTAGTTAAAACCTTCAGTGAGAATTGCACCCGGTGGTAGGTGATCAAGGCCGTATTCAACAATATTTAGTGAATCAAATACTTCACGGATACGAACCATCACACGTGATTGCACATCACCGCCGTCCATGGTTTGTAATTCCATTGGAACATCACCGTAAGACTCTAAAGATTGTCCATGAATAATACGTACATCACGCTTAAAGCCGCTAGCACGAATAAGTGGACCAACAGGGCTGTAATCACGAGCAATGTCTTTTGATAAAATACCAACACCTGCAATACGGCTTTCGATATTAGGTGTTGCTAGAAGCACTTCCACCAACTCAGAAAAGGTTTTGCGTACTTCTTTGACCATCGCAATACCTTTTAAGCGTTGATCTTTAAGAAAATCTCGACGTACACCACCAATCAAGTTCATACCGTAAGTTTTACGGGCACCTGTTAGTAGCTCAGCAAGCTCCATAGTCTTTTCACGGACACGGAAGAACTGCATGAAACCTGAGTCAAAACCAACAAAGTGGCTAGATAAACCAATGTTTAGTAAGTGGCTGTGTAGACGTTCAACTTCAAGTAAAACAGTGCGGATCATCTTGGCGCGGAATGGCACATCAACCGATAATGCATTTTCAATCGTGTTGCTGTAACCCACACTATGAGTAAAGCCACAAATACCACAAACACGGTCAGTTAACTGCGCTACCTCGTGGTAACCCATACGTGTTTCTGCCAGTTTTTCCATGCCTCGGTGAACGTAGAACATACGGTAATCCGCATCAACAATGTCTTCACCATCAACGAATAAACGGAAGTGACCCGGTTCATCAGAAGTAATGTGTAATGGACCAACAGGTACAATACGGTTGCTGTCATCACCTAACTGGTTATCAAAGTTATAGGTTTCTGTTTCGGTTGTTGGCTGTGGACGCTGACGGTAGTCCATCGCATCTTTACGTAGTGGGTGTAGATCTTCAGGCCAATCATCAGGAAGGACTAAACGACGTTCATCAGGTAAACCTACTGGACGTAAGCCGTACATATCACGCACTTCACGCTCGCCCCACACAGCAGCAGGAATAGTTGGCGTAATAGAAATAAACTCTTGGCTATTGGCATCAACCAGTACTTTTACCGTTACCCAACTTTTGACTTCCCCTTCCATAGAAAGCGCATGATAAACCGCAAAGTGACCATTTAAAGTACGCTCGTCATTACCGAATGTAACGGTCAGCCAACCGCCTTGATCGTAATAAAGCCATTTCATCACTTCGACCAAAGAGGTCATTTTTACCGTGATGGTCACTTGATTATCCGTTTGCCACTCTTCATCAATAATGGCTGATGGAAAGAAATGATTCACACCATCGACATACTGTTTGCCAATCCGATTTGATTGCGGTTTAGTGGCATATTGTTCAAATGTATTGTTTGTCATTATTGTTTCTTACCAACCAAAAATTAAAAAGATAAGTGCCAACACGGCCACTAAAAATACAGGGAAAATAGCGCGGTGGATTTTCATAAAACGGAAACGCGCCATGGTGTTTTCCGCAATACCTGCAATGAAGAAAACCACAAAAAGCTTGATGAATAAGATCACGGTTGCTGAAAATAAACTGCCGAAACCTAATGATTGGGCTTTACCCCAAGGAATGAAAATCGCAAGGAAGAACTGAGCGACAACGAGCTGTTTTAGACCTAGGCCTAATTTCACCATCGCTAAACCAGCACCTGAGTATTCAGTCACAGGGCCTTCTTGTAGCTCTTGCTCTGCTTCTGCACTATCGAACGGTAATTTACCCATCTCAATAAACAGTGCAAATGCACACACAAGACCTGCCAAGATAATCGCTAATGGCGAATGCCAGCTGTCATTTGCCATCGCATGGCTAATATAACCAAGATCGGTTGTACCCATTGCTAATGCAACAACTACAATCGACAGGATCAGCATTGGCTCAACCAAGATACCAAGAGTCAATTCTCGGCTACTACCTAAGCCACCAAACATACTGTTTGAATCAATACCTGATAACGCAAAGAAGAAACGGAAAATAGCCAATAAGTAAATATCGGTAATAATATCGCCCGAAATAGGGAAAGGTGACACTTGCGTCACGGTTGGCAATGCCATACCGATCAACATCATAGTGATCACCATTACCCAAGGCGTGATCCAGAAAATAAAGCCTGCATTTGACGGTGATACCGACTGGCGCTGCAATAACTTATAAATATCGCGGTAGTCTTGGAGTACTCCCGGCCCTTTACGAGAATGAATTTTAGCGCGAATAACACGGGAAAATCCGGTGGCTAAAGGGGCAAGCAGTAGCATCAATAAAGCCTGAACAACAGCTAGCGTGATCCAACTAGCAGAAGGCATTTCAAGTGGGGACATTAGCAACTCACTCCTGAAATGAAAGGAAAGAACAACACCACAAATAGCGCAGCCGCGCAGCACATAATGCAGACTTTTCGACCATCAAGTTGACTACCGTCAGCTACCGCAAATAAATGTGGTAAGACATGACGATCAATCAAAGATTGCTTTGGACGGTTGTCATAAATAAGGCTAAACATATGACGCATTGGACGCGTAATACCTTCGGCAGAAACTGTCATACGCTGCTCATATTGGTAACCACACGCCCAAGGATCACCTTGTTGACGACGTACCAAACGACGTTGACGGAACACATAAAGCAATATCGCTGGAACCAGTGCTAACAGCGCTAGCATAATCGCAATTACAGGGGTAGAGAGAATCGCTTGATCAGCCACTGCTGGATAAACCGCACTGCCTGTTGCAACAGAAACAGGGCCAAGATGAAGAATTGAAGATGCAATATCAGAAAAATAAGGTGCAATCCAAGGCGAGCCCACACCTAATACAATACATAATATCGCTAACATCGTTGTTGCTGTTGTCATGCCAGCGCCCACTTCACGAGTATTCGCCGCTTGTCCTGTTTTCGGTGCACCAGTAAAGCAGATACCGTAAACCTTCACAAAACACATACAAGCTAATGCACCTGTTAGTGCCAGCATTACCATACCGAACGGGCCAAACAACATATTTGCTGCGGTTCCTACTTTACCCATGCTAAATAGTGATTGATAAATAAACCACTCAGACACAAAACCGTTAAACGGTGGCAACGCACAAATCGCTAAGGTACCAATTAAGAACGCAATGGCTGTTTTTGGCATGGTCTTACCCAAGCCGCCCATCTTATCCATGTCTTTGGTATGCATACGATACACAATAGAGCCTGAGCCTAAACACAATAAGCCTTTGAAGATCGCATGGTTTAATAAGTGGTATAAACCACCCAGTAAGCCCAATAGCGCAAGCACTGGATGATGGCTTGCGATACCAATCATACTGACACCGACACCAATTAAGATGATGCCAATATTTTCAATCGTGTGGTAAGCCAATAGACGCTTAATATCATGTTCTGCTAACGCATACATTACTCCTAAAACAGACGATACCGCACCGAAGATCAGAACAAGGAAACCCCACCATAACTGGGTTGCGCCAAGGAAAATAATACTGAATTTTAAGATGCCATAGATACCAATCTTCACCATCACACATGAGATCAAGGTAGAGCAGTACGAAGGCGAAATAGGATAGGCTTTAATTAACCAACCGTGTAAACCAACACCCGCTGATTTAATACCGAAACCAACTAACGCTAATAGGAAGGTTAATGATGCAAAGCCAGCACTTATTGGTGTAGTAGTGAACGCACTAAAGTCATAGCTATGGGCATTTATCGATAGGATCAAAAATGCAGCCATGATCAAAAAGCTAGCAATATGATCGACAATAAAGTAATTCAAACCAGCCTTACGACTTGCCAAACTACCATCGCTGATCACAATCAACCATGATGCGATTGAGACCACTTCCATAAACACCATAAAAGTGATCACATTGGCTGAAATCACTAATACCGTCATTGCCGCAGCAAAGATGTTAAATAGGATATTGATTTTCCAACCCGATTTACCCAGATATTCTTTTAAATAATTAATCGAATAAATAGACGCCGCCATGGTCACTATGGATATTACCACCACCATTAAGGCTGAAAGCATATCCATATTCACCATACAGCGCGTCGCCAGTGCAAAATCGGCTGAGTCATAATGACCCACAATGGTAGACACACCCGCTAAAACACCAAACACGCCACCAAATGCACTAATCACACCCGCCAAACGTAAACTATCACGTTCATCCTTACGACCAAGCCAAGAAATAAGGGCTGCTACACCGTAGCTGATCACAGCAAATAAAACTAAAACTAACGGATTCATTTGTTCATAGCTCCTGATTTCACAGAAACGGCACTGTCAGCCGCGCTTTCACGTTTACTGTGGCGTGCTTTCATCACTTTACTCTCATCAATCAACACAATTGCTTGAGTAGGACAGACTTGTGCACAGGCAGGCCCTTGTTCACGAAAACCACATAAATCACATTTCACTGCGATACTTTTCACGCCCGGTTCCCATGCCAAAATATCTTGACCAAAAGTGCTAGGAATTGACGTTGATGGGTTACTAGAACGAGGAGTAGAAGGGATATAGGTATCGTAACTGTTTGCCATCGCAATTGGTCGACTACCATCAAAAGCGATAGCACCAAACGGACACGCGACTGCACATAATGTACAACCAACACAAAGCGACTCGTTAAGAACAACACGATCTGCTTGTTTAGAAATAGCTTGTACCGGACATACAGCCGCACAAGGCGCGTCTTCACAGTGACGACACATAACAGGTGCCGTAGCATTGTCATGTTTAACCACGGTAAGACGAGGATGGCTTTGCAGTCCGACTTTTTTATGTTCTTCGGAGCACGCTGCCATGCAAGTGCCACAACCGATACATTTGTCGGGATCTGCAACAACAAAGCTTTTCATGATCTTTCCAGTTAATTGCAAAAAGCATCACAAAAAGCAATAATCATACCAATAAGGTATTTTTGTGTTTTATTAGCTAAAGATCATTCACTTATACCTAGCGCGCTCTCCTACTCTTCACTTTTTATTACTACTAAAAGGAAATAAACATAGGATGTTCGCCTATCGACACTGCTGTCGACACCTTATTTCGACAGTAGTGTCGACACAAAACCACAAACAAGAAAAAACTGTTTTATAATTGAGCTTCATGCGATGGACATTTACCACCTAACTTTATGAATATGACTAATGATTAAGAAAAAACACCTTCATTCAACCATGCCCTTCTATCTGCTTTTTATTGCAGGTATTGTTGATGCTATTGGCTTTATCCATCTGAAAAATGGCCTGTTTATCTCTTTTATGAGTGGTAACACAACCCATGTGGGCATACTGTTAACCTCAGGCAATACACCACAAGCGTGGCACTACATTGGGGTTATTGTATTATTTGTTTTAGGTGCTGCCGTCGGTGAAGCTATCGCGATAGCTAACAAACCTTTTTATCGCAGTATGATCATGGCGCTAGTCACATTAGTGCTATCAGCAACATTGTTTGTTGAGCCTATCGCTAAACCAATTGTGACCAATTTCTTCTTAAGCTTTGCTATGGGTATTCAAAATATCGCACTGCGATTAACCATTGAAAAATCAACCGCACTCACTTACGTAACAGGTTTTTTGGTTAATACTGGACGTTCTATTGCCATGCTATTAATGGGTGAAGGCGATCGTAGCACGTTTTTTCGCCATTTCAGCTTATGGTTATCCATCTTTCTTGGCGCAATTGCAGGAACACAAGTGATGGATTACTCCTTCAAATATGCATTACTTCTCCCGATCATCTTAAGCTTAATTGCAACAGGCATTTTATTCTGGACCCATGAAATTGCTGATGATTAATAGGATTGGGTAACAAAGAACAAAGCGAAAAAAGCCGACGTAATGTCGGCTTTTTTGTATCTCAAAACCCTTGACCTGTCTAAAGCTTCATAGTTTATAGTTCGCCTATCAATAAAGGGGAAAGCTGCCATGTACCGTATTTCTGAGTTAGCGCAAAAGGTGGGATTAAGTCGTTCCACATTACTTTATTACGAAAAGCTTAAACTGATCACTGGCACACGCTTAAGCAATGGTTATCGTGGCTATACCGACAAAGATGTGCAACGGGTAAAACTGTTACAGCAACTGCAAGCAGGCGGGCTTTCATTGAAAGAGTGCCAATCCTGTTTAGATGCCCAAATAGATCGAGATCTGCTACTTCAACGGCTAAATATTCTTGATGAAGAAATCGCCCAAAAACAGAAAGCCCGTGATTTGCTTTCTGCCATGCTGGGTATAAATTCGATGAAAGAATGGCATCAATCAATGGAATCAGCAGCACCCTCGGCTCACTTAGAGTGGCTAATGAAGCAAGGTTTCAGTGAAAAACAAGCCTTACGATTAAAATGGCTATCAAAAGATATGAACGAACATGAGCAATACATGGCAGACTTTGAAGCGATCTTTGATGATTTAGAACGACTTGGCCCTAGTTGTGATGAAGACTCTCTAAAAGCACTTGAAACATTGCCCATTAAATCTGGTGAAGTGTTAGATATCGGCTGTGGTAAAGGTGTTGTTACTACCTTATTAGCTAAACATGGCGATTTTCATATCACGGCATTAGACAACGATGAATATAACTTAAGTTGTTTAAACGAAGCAGCTATTGAAAACGGGCTTAAACATCGCATCACTTCTGTTTGCGCCAGTATGACCACAATGCCTTTTGAAGAACAACGTTTTGATGTGCTGTGGGCTGAAGGCAGTGCTTACATCATGGGGGTTGAGCAAGCACTTAAACAATGGAAACCATTTATTAAGGCTCATGGCTATTTGGTTATCAGTGACTTGGTTTGGTTAGCCGATAATCCAAGCCAAGAAGCAGTCGATTTCTGGCAGCAAAACTATCCAGATATGACCACCAGCGAACAACGAGTCAAACAGATGCAGCAAGCAGGTTTTGAAGTGATCAGCCACTTTACCCAAAGTGATCAGTCATGGACAAACTACCTAGCACCATTACAAAACAAGATCGCTCAATTGGATAATCAACATTTCACGTCCAATGCCATTAAAGATATTAAGAACGAAATCCATATTCATGAGCACTATTTAGGTCAATACAGCTATCAATTATTTGTATTAAAGAAAAAAGGTTAAACATGATCATTCGAGTAGAAAAAGATTCAGACATTACTGTGATTGAAACGCTAACTTACAGTGCATTTAAAGATCATCCTCATCATGAACCGGGCTCAGAACCAACCGAGCACTTAATCGTTAACCGCCTACGAGATTCTAACGCCTTAACACTATCGTTAGTCGCAGAAGTAAACAATCAAGTTATTGGTCATATCGCTTTCTCCCCAGTACTGATCAATGGTGAAGCTACAAACTGGTACGGTTTAGCACCTGTATCAGTATTGCCAGAACAACAAGGAAAAGGGATTGGTAAAGCGTTAATTAACGAAGGATTAGCCCAGTTAAAAGAACATGGTGCAGAGGGATTCGTACTATTAGGTGAGCCTGAATATTATGGTCGATTTGGTTTTAAAGCCCAACCAGAATTAACCCTAACAGGTGTGCCAGCTGAATACTTCTTAGCCCTGCCTGTTAAAGATTCAATTCCGACAGGTGAAGTAAGCTATCACCCAGCATTTTTTGAATAATGCATTTAAAAGCCGGCGTAGTGTCGGCTAATTATATATGGTTGAAAAATATCATTACTAATAACCTTGTTTTTTCAAGTTTATTAAAAACCCTTAGCAACCTCATCTTAAAACGAATTTCTACTTTTTAGCAATCCACCTTATCATCCAATTATGAATAATGATAAATGCTATAAAAGTCGATTAATAAGAAAATAAATTCCAGAAAATGCGTTTCTTATTAATGAAACAGACAAAAATATAAAGCATAATTTTTGGTTATGGATTACCTAAAGTTGTGTTTATATATCATTACAATAAAGATCAATAATGTACGCACAACTTAAAGAAAGATACTTTAAAATAGTCAGTTTCTTATCAAATTTTATATTTAATTACTGATAATAATTTTAGATTATCAAATTTTTCTATCATTAATTTAAGTGGCTCACTCTTTTTATATCTTTATTAAAAATGCATATAGAAACAGGATACTCAATGAATAATTCAACACTAATGAAACGCTACGACTATCTGGATAATATCAAGTGGGTTTTGACGATATTAGTGATTTTGCACCATTGTGCATCCACGGCAGGTCTGGATCCTATTGGTTACAATTTGCCCCATGTCAAAGAATCAATGCAATATCAATATGAGATTTTAGGCACATTCCAGGGCATCAACCAGTCATTTTTTATGTCACTGTTTTTCTTTATATCAGCCTACTTCGTGATCCCTTCTTTTGAACGTAAAGGGGCTGGAAAGTTTATGTTGGATAAACTAAAACGCCTCGGGATCCCTACACTAATCACCTTATTTTTGATCGAAACACGTGGATCGATTGAGTCTGCTGTATCAAGCATTAAAGGCTTTTTCCTTACCGGAAATATTGGATTAGGCGTCACCTGGTTCTGTTGGACCTTGATTGTATTTAGCGCGGTATTTGCATTGTTCCAAGTTGTCAGTACTGGGAATCAGAAGGTTGACACTGATAAACCTTTTCCGGCGCTTTGGAAGATCTTGCTGTTTGCCATTATGATAATTCCGGTCAATTTCGTTGGCTTATATCTGATGGAAACACTAGGTAGCAATTTCTTAGGCTTTCACCTTCTTAAATATTTCCCGATGTATATCAGCATGTTTTACTTTGGTATCTTAGCTTATAGGTATCAGTGGCTCGATAAGTTAGAACGTAAACACGCTTTTTTAGGTATTCTAATGTGGGTAGCGGGATTATTCATCTATACGATAGCTTCTAGCTATGGTCTGAATAGTGAGATGCTTAATATGGTTTATGTGGCAATACGTGGATTCACTGTGATAGGGATGTCGATGTTTCTACTCTATAACTTCAAAATGCTATTCAATACCAAGGGACGATGGAGCTCTATGTTGACCCGTATCGCTTTTGCTGCCTATGTGGTGCAGAATATCCCAATGCGGTTTACCGCAGACTTTTATCAGTCTTTTATGACCCAAACACCCTTAATCAACTTTGTGGTCATTGCTATCCCCTCTGTGATCGGTTCTTTTGCTATTGGCTATCTTATCTGCAAGACCCCCGTTCTAAAACGTATTTTCTGATCTAGCTAAACGTGTGACTCTCATCTCGGTGATAGAGTCACAGCTAGTCGAGCTTATTGGATATAGCATTTGGACTGGTAGTAATAGCTACGCACCACTTATCACTACTAGTCTCGATGTGTCGTTTACTGTATACATAACTCATTCTGGTAGACTCAGCGGAATCTCCAGCGAATAGAGGTTGCATATTTCTAGTAACCAAACTCTCCAGATATGACCAATAGAGAACAATACATTTAAAAGCCGGCGTAATACCGGCTATTTATGTATATACTCTCCACCATAAGAAAACGTCTTTATTATTTAATACTTCTGTAAAAATATACTTGGTAAAAAAACATCACCAATAACCTTTGTTTTTTTAAGCTTATTAAATATTTTCACGACCTCATTTAAAAAACCACTAATTAATTTTCTTATCAAGAATAATTAGAAATGTAAAACATAATATTTCGTTATGGGTTATATAAATGCTTGTTTATATATCATGACAATAGATAATAATAAAATACAGCCAACTTAAAAACGATAACCAAATTAAATCAGTCACTTAAAATTGATTTATTAACATTTATTTGCTGATTATCTTTCAAATATATCTATTTACATGACATTTTCCCACATTTTTAAAAAGGTTTTTATATGAAAAAGTTATGCCTATTCGTACTCATTTCAACAATATTAGTGGGTTGTGGCGGTGGCGGCGGTAATGACGAT
>NZ_PYOB01000028.1:0-54003 GCF_003026165.1 Photobacterium sp. GB-1
ACATATCGGGTGGATGCTAATTTTTGCGATTAAGGTAATGAAAATAAATGTTTTTATTTATTAGAATGTTGAATATTTGCTGTATTAATAAAGCGTAAAAGTAAGAATGCTTATTAATATACTGTTAGGTGCTTGAAGGAAAAGGTAAGTATGGAAATTGCTTTTCAGCAGATAAACATTGATGATTTCGAATTGTGCGTAGCTGCGAGAAAAGATGCATACTTTTGTAGTTTTGGGCATTACGATGGTTTCGACGACTTCATCAGTGGTTATCGTGAACGAGTATTAGACCGGCTAGCAACATCAGGATGGTTCTATATCCATATATTTGTGGATGGTCAGTTTGCAGGGCAGTTAGAGTTTCGTAGCTTTTCACCCGAGCCGGAGACTGGCTATGTGCATCTCATTTACTTAAAACCGAATTTTCGTGGTTCAGGACTCGCTGCAAAATTGCAGGATTATATTGTAAGCGTATTGAGTACAGCGGGTTGTTTGCGTGCTGTACTTTTAGTAAGCCGAACTAACCATAGAGCTCTCACATTCTACAAGCGCCATGGTTGGGAGTTCGTGCGCAAGAATCCCAAGCACGATGAAACCGACTTTTACCAACTTTGGCTACGCACCTAACAAATAAGGATATGTGTCGCGTAGCCGACACCTATCCGAAGTGTTGGACAAGCCCAAGCTACCTTATATAAGTAAATATTGGAAATAGCATGAAGGGTGATGCCAAAAAGAATTCGAGCATTATCCTTGGTGTGAACCAATAATATTAATGCCCTTGTTTATAATAAAATCCTCTTTAATTATGAAGCGAGAAAGCTATTATCCTTATTATTGAACGTCGGTTATTTGGGTCGAAATATTCCCGTTAATTGCATGACATGTTGGCAGTAGGGGCAAAAGGGTTGGGCTTTTATACGTATCGTTTTATTCGGTGAGGACGCCCGTTATGCTAACGCTATATAAATGGAGTAAAAAATGGAAGTTGTTGAAGTAAAAGGTTTTGAAATCGAAGGTTTAGTTCTAAGAACTCGCAATGAAATTGAGATGAATCCTGAAACGGCGAATATCCCAAAACATGTTGCATACGTTGACTCGAACTTAGTCATCAACTATCAATCGGGGGCAAGGGCTTATAGTGTCTACTGCAATTACGAGTCAGATGTTGATGGCTACTTTGATGTTTTGATGGGGTCAAACGAAATATCTTCTTCAAATGTTGCGCTGTCATCGGTATCTGTTCTTCCTGGCTCTTACCTTAAGTTTGAATCCGAAGGTGAGTTTCCTGCTGCTGTTATCGCCGCGTGGCAGTCAGTTTGGTCGTACTTTGCTTCTTCTAATTGTGCGCATGAAAGAGCTTATACAACAGATTTTGAGCACTACGAAAGTGCTAGTAAAGTTAGCGTCTACATTGCGCTGAAATAATTGACATAACAAATAGCTAAAGCGTGATTCGCACGCGTGGCACATTTACTATGCGTAACGTTTGGTGGTTACAATGGTTTTATATTGTATCGAGAGTTCAAAGCCTGTCTCTCCGCCAAGTTTTAAAAGAAAAAACCACTAATTAATCAGTGGCTTTTTTATAGTTACTAGATTCTCAACCATCGACTGGTTGAAGAATGTCATTAGTGTGTTGGCTTATTATTTAAGTTTCACCTATCACTTTATCATTCCACATGCTGTTAGATTTTATGAACAACGGTTTCTAATGGCATACGAGATTTAGGTAAGCGAGCGTTAAAATCAGACTCATCATGGTAGCCAATCGCGAGTGCGACAGGGCATGAAAATCCATCTAACTCTTGGCTGAATTCTTTCTCAACACGCTTTACGTCAATACCTTCAAGAGGTGTTGAATCTATTTTTAATCGTGCAAGAACGTGCAGAATATTACCGAAAGCCAGATACAGTTGTGCTTTTGTCCAATTAGCATTGTAGCCACTCGGCTCGGTGTATAAGTCTGCAAAGCTAAATTTGCTCACAGCATCATCTTTTTTCTCTGGTTTAATGCGGCCATCAAGAATATTTTTATCAATCACGGCTTCAAAATCTTCAATCGAATAATGAGGGTTGTGAGTAAATAAAATGATATGACTGGCGTTAGTTGCGTGAGGTTTATTGGCTAAAAACTTAGTCTCAAAGGTATTGCTAAATCGTTGTTTAGCATCATCTGATTCTAAAATAATAAAGCGCCATGGCTGCGAGTTGATTGATGATGCTGATAAGCGTAGTGCTTCTGAAATGATGGCAATATTTTCTGTTGAGATGGTTTTATTAGGATCGTAACTCTTGGTGGTATAACGCCAATTTAAGTCATCTAAAATAGGGCTGTTCATCTTACTTTTGCTCTTATTATTAATTGTCGTATTAATAAAATGGGGCTAGTCAGCACAATTTCAAGGTTTAGGCGGTATGTTGAGGCGAGAGGGGGGAATATGACTATGGCATACATCGCGTACACCATAGTAAATAGTATGGAATTATGCGTCAGGGCAGCAAGCAGTGCAGCCTTGTAGCGCAATGTCATGCTCAAGCTCAATCATGCCATCAGCATTCTTGTTTGCTTTGATTTCTTTTTCAATTTCAACAAGGTCGTCTGGATCTACACCTGTTGTTTGCATTTCTTCTTCTGAATAAGCGAAGGCATTTAACAATAGGTAATACTTAGCTTCATCAACAGAACAGGTGATAGTGGTAACAAGATCATCAGGGTAATCATTGCTCGCTGTAATAATGGTATTTACTTGCGCAAGAACCGCTTCATGCATAGCAGGGGTTAGCCAACCTAAGCTTGCTTCTGCTTTTTGTTGACGGCAATCGAAACAAGGTAAAAGGGCGGTATAAAGATTAAAATTGCTCATGGTGAATCCTAAAAATAGCTCTAGCGATGAAGGTTATATTAGCAACGATCATAAACGTATTTGAACCATGCGTATATTAGGAAATTATCCTATTCACGTCTAATCAATAATGAGGCTTTGAATCAGTATCATGTTTATACTAAAACATAAGTAAGAGATGATGTGATATTGTATGTCAAATCATTGAGATAAAGTTGAAATAAAGGATTTTTGATGAAAAAGCAGGTGTTATTTTCACTGATTGCATTTGGGCTAGTGGGTTGCGCTGGAACGCCATCAAATAGCTACACATTAAAAAATGCAGCGGGTGTATCGTCATGGGAACTATGTAAAAACATTGGCTATCATGAGTTTTTTAATCGCACAGAGAAAGCGGCGGAGCTTAAGCAATATGTGACGGAGCGTGGTGATATTGCGCCAGAGTCTTGTGCGGCGGCGGCACAAAAAGGCAAAGAATTTGCTGAGCAAGAATACCACCGCAACACAGGTTTATAAGTTTGAAACAATAAGCCTAAGCAATGATTGCTCAGGCTTGTTTCTACTTATCTGTTGTGATGATTTGTACTTTCACCAACTGGTTTGGCTTACCTGTCAGTTTCAGGGTATAGCTTCCCCATTCGTGGGTGTTTAAGTGGGTCAGGTATTGTGATGGCTCGGCACATTGCAAGTTAACAATATCTGCGCCTTGAATATCAGCTCCCGCCATCGATACGTGGGTTTTTGGTGTGACACCGACGATAAACTTTTCATTCCATTCTTTGATCGCCAATTGAATATAAGCTTCACCTTGGGAATTTAGTTGGGTGGATAAGCCTAATTCTTTATCTAAAATAAATTCTTGTTGGCTGGCCTCTTCAAGTGTTGAAGCTGTCGCAATGTGTTTTGTTGGCAAGTTACATAGTGGCTGATAACTTTTGGCAAAATAATCATTCCGCCCTTTATGTTCAGGGTTAATGTCGGTGTTTGCGCTTACGGCCATTGATTGGCTTAGTAAGGCGCTTAATGTCATTAACTTAATCGTCTTTTTCATGGTCTTGTTTATGGTCTTCATGACTTCACTTTAAAAGGTGGAAGACAGTTCGGGCTGTCTTTTTTATTTTTTAATGGGACTAACTGGCAAAAAGGATCTTGGTGTTGCTGTGTTGGTAGTCGAGTTATGGCTAAGCTATTGAGAAAGGCAACGAGCGCTTTTTTCTCTTTATTCGATAAACTAAAACCTGAGATCTTGTTGTCTTTATTGAGATGATAACGACCATCTCCTGCATTTTTACCTATCGTCAGTATTCGTCCACCGGCGGCATAATGTTCAATATACTGCTCGAGTGATTGTACGCTGCCATCATGTCCCCAAGGTGCTGTTTCGCTCACATTGATCAATGAAGGGATACGGTATTTTCCGTCGTCAGTTTCTTTATGGCTAAAACTGGCTTTGCCACGTTCATTTTCAGGGTATAAGTATTTGCCATCTTTATTTTTTATGCCGTACAAACCTGTGCTGACATAAAGTGGATCGGCGTTGTTTTTAGGGGTATTTAATAGCTCACCACCATGGCACTGGGAGCATTTTAGGCGATCACTATTGAACAGAGCTAATCCTAGCTGTTGCTCTTTATTTAGCGCATCAGTATCACCGGATAAATAACGGTGATAGGGGGTATCAACACTTTGAATTGTTTCTACATACTTCGCTAATGCGTTAATGACTTTTTGGGTTGTGAAATCTGCTGATTGATAACTGGCTTCAAATAGTGGGGTGTAGATATCAGACGCTTGTTGTAAGCGTTGCAGTAATAACGGCTCTGTCATCCCCATTTCTGTTGGGGCTGTGCCAAATAAAGGTAACAAAATAGCTTGTTCTAATGTCTGTAATCCTTCACGACTTTGCATGAATTGATCATAGTGGGCAACATTGAGTAATGCTGGCGTGTTTAGCGTTGTTGGATTGCCATGGATATCTGGCACTTTGCTAAATCGATTGGTCCAACCTAGATCGACGGCATGACAAAGGGCACAACTGCGATTGCCGAGCTTTGACAAGCGAACATCATTAAATAAATAGCGACCTAAGGTGATCTGAGCTTGCTGCTCACTGGTTGTTGCCAATGCAAAATGAGGAACTAAGACAACAAAAATAAGGCTAAGAAAGGTGAGTAGTGGACGCATTGTCGAGAGTGCTCTTAACAGAATGAGCAAATGATATAAGATACGGAAAAAGAATAGGAATAAATATTGTTTCAAAGTGCGACATTAAAAGATAAAACGAGAAATAACCTTTAATTTTATAACCTTGGGCTATCTCTCGTTTATTACTAATGCTGATGTGTTAGCAACTTAAGCGCCTTCAAAGTGATACAGCATATCGGTGTTGTGGGTCATTTTGGTCAATAAGGTATTGGTTAATTTATTGGTTAATGCCAATGCGTTATCAACTGTTTTTTGTTCAAATTGATTAATTAATGCTTGTGCTTTTTTAGGTTGCGTTTTGTATATCGCAAGGTACTGCTTTTCAAGCTCTTGTTGTTTAACGGCTGTTTGTTGCTCAAATTGTTGATAGGCTTTTTGAACAATGGGTGAGAACTCATTCCAGTTGGTCATGGCAATGGTTTGTAACTTACGGAATTGCCAGTTAGCAGATAGATTGTCTGCTTTATCTGTACCAATCGTTAATGCTTTAGGCACTTCTGTCATGCCTTGATAATAAGGAATATAAACGCTAAGTGCTGTCATCCCATACGCCATGTATTCGGTTTCACCGATAGCGATAGGCAGATTAGGACGAACTTGCAATATGTGTGATTCTTGGGTTCTAAATACAGATATTGGTCGGTATGGTTCTTTCGGATTGCTATTCGCGTATGGGTCGTGTGACGTACCTTGGTAGTGATTTCGTAGCCCTTGTTCAACATCTGCAACCGATAATTTATGGCTTGGTTTTAAAAAGACAGGGAAACTCTCACCTTGCGTTATCTTGGTATTTAAGCCTTTTGTATACATGTGTTGTAACGTCCAAACACGGGGGTAATTGTACGTTTGATCATTCTTGGTATCTTGCGAGTAAGCTTTGTGGAAATTGAAAGCCTCTCCTGTAACTGGAGTATATAAAGCATGTTGTTCGGCAAAGCTAACTAGCGTAGGAGAAGCTAAATAATCGGGATTATGCAGTTTATAGGTAGTTAATCGACCTTGGTTAGCTGAAACGAAATATTTATCAGCTGGGATTTTTTGTGCCATCCATTGGTGACCACTGCCGGTTTCTAAATACCAAATACCGGTTTTATCAACGAAGGCAACGCCAAAGCCTTCAGATGCGCCTTGTTTTTCAATGATCTTACCTAACAGTTCAACGCCTTCTTTGGCTGTTTTTACACGTGGCAAAATGACATTTTCAATCGCATCTTCACCAATACCAGTCTTGGTTACATACGGATCCGCCGCGAGTGCTTGAGTACCGTTATAAATGGTTTCGGTTGCAGACATACCAACCCCAGCAGAGTTAAATCCAGCTTCACCCATACTGGTACCATGGGTGTCAAAATCTGACAATGACGTGTATTCCAGTGCATTTTTTGCTGCAGGGTAAGTAAAGTCATTGGCGTTAGATTTGAAATCAGCTTTTTGTTTTGCTTCAGCGGGGTGGTAGATAAACTGTTTTGCATTAGTGGCTTGATAGTCTTCATTACGCGCGACAATAAACGATCCATCAGTTGTTGCTTGGTTACCCACTAAAATCGTAGTGCAGGCAAATGCTGGTACACTAATAGCTGAAGTAATAAGTGCAGAAAGTAATGTAATATTTTTCATTAATTATCGTTAAGTTATTGGCATTGGACGAATATTCTTGCAGTTGAATGAAATATAAAACGTGATATTTGTCATATATTTTTTTTAGCTTGATGCACACTAATATTGCATGGATTGCGGGAGTAAAAATGCGTAATTATTTTGTATAGCGTGACTATGATTTAATGATACATGGCAAATAAAAAGGAGAAAAATAATTAAATACTTTCTCCTTTTTATATAAAGTTGAACCTAAAAAATTATTGTTTTTTTTTCTTCGTTTTCACGATGAATATAACCACCTATCTCTTCATCATGATGATTAATCGACATATTGCTTGCGCGAGTTTGCGGGTTAATTTCATAAATTTGAGAAGTATTCATCAAATCGCGTTGGCTTGTGTGAATGTCAACGTTCGTTGAATTTCTAGAGAATTCAACGTCAATAATAATGATTATATCGCGTATGATAAAGAAAAACTCATAGGTCTTTTTTGCGTGATAAGAATGACTATTAATACATTGGCATAAGTGATTAGAAGGGGTTACGTGTTTACAATTAATAAAGCTAATGATTCTGATTTTGAATCGCTATACGATTTGATCTATCAAAATATGTATCAACTACAATCCGAGCTTGGCTTACCTTGGAATGCCGAGGGTATAAAGCGCCATTATAGGGCTAAAGATAATTGGGTAATTAAAAGTGGCGATATTATTGTTGCTGGATTTTCAATTGAAGCTAATGAAAAGTGTTTATTTATACATTCGCTACAAATTACAAAGTCAGAGCAAGGCGGTTTATTAGGCTATCGGGCATTTAAACACATAGTGAAAGAGGCTACATCACTTCGCGTTCCGTACATCAAGTGTTGTGTGTTTAGCAATAATAAGGCTAAAGAAATGTATAGTGTAGTTGGTTTTCAGAAGTTAAGTGAGTCGAAAGGAATATTGGAGCTTCAGCTTGATTTGAATGACAGGAGTAATCTATTTTTGCGTAGGTTGAGAACAGAAAAAATTGTTTAAGAGGGATTAACAACGCATAGCATTTTCACTATGCGCGGCTTTGGTATTTCGTTGCTCACATCTAAGCGAGCGTTATACGATCAAGGAGAGAAGATAAATGAAGCCTGATTTACAAGGAAATAGAATTGTTTTAAGGTCAATTCAACCGAATGATTCTGATGATTTGTTTGAAATTTATGGCGATATTCAAACAATGGAATTTGCTTCAGACCCCGTTTTCACATCAAAAGATCTGATAGTTCAGATGCTAGAAAGCGTCGTCCGGCTAGAGAAGTCAGGTGAATCATTGGAATGGGCGGTTATGGAGCAAACGACAAACAAAGTTATTGGAACCTGCGGCTTACATAGCTTTAGTGATAACGGTGATTCTTGTGAGGTCGGATGCTTACTAAATTCATCGTACTGGCGACAAGGGTATATGTCGGAAGCTCTTAGTTTATTATTTTTTCATGCTAAATCTTTGGGCATTGAAAAATTGTATGCGGATATTGATGAGGGTAACTTTCGGTCTAAAGCTTTGTTTAACAAATTAGGTTTCAAAGCTAAAAATGGGCAGTTTAAGCGTTTGTTGTGATGCATCGTAAACAAAATGTTCAATGAGGAAGCGTAACGCGTGGCATTTTTACTTTGGTTTAATTTATTAATCACTTGATCCCAAACTCACTTTTCCTCAGTGACAAAATCACAATTAATGAATGTACTAACAACGTGTAAGATTGATAAGATCTAACGGTTAAAGGTGTAAAAAACCGCTTGCTCAAAGCTAATTATCAGCAAGGAGATTTTTGTCTGTACGATATTTATCAATATGGACTCAGCGATTAAGCATAATCACGATCGCGATAATTGTAATGAGAGCAATGACATTGAGTACGCTATATAAGATAGTTTTAGGCATACTAAAAGTCAGGTGGTTAAAGTCGTATTTTGTTCCAATAGAGGTAACAGCAAGAGGGAGCATAACCAGTAAGCCGAACAGCCAACGAATATTGTTAGTCATTAAATAACCAACCTGAACTTCTGCAATAATAAAACCAATTACGGCTAATACTAATGTCGTGATAGATACGGCGAACGTACGATTGTATGAGTCCATTAATTCCGCGAATGCTTTATATTCTTCATCAGTAAAATTAGGTTGATTAGCCATATTGTCGCTACACCTGTAGGTAATATCTTTAAAAAAGTGATGATGATTATAACGGATAATGACACCAAGATAAAAAGGACAATTGCCTGTGTATACAGCTAGCCATGAAGAAATGGCGAAATATATTATTAATTTTATTAGAAAATTTAGAATGTTTTAGAAAACATATAGCGATGTTCGGATGAATATATCTGCTTTTCTGTATAGAATTACACCGTATGCAGTGCATAGAGTTGAGTGGTTCTTAAAGGGGAAAGTGATGCGAATAATGGGATCAGAACGATCGGTAGCGGGATTATATTTAATAGCGTTATTTTTTAGTTTTATGTTGTTTGGCACCGCTTACGCTAATCAAGAGAAAGATCCCATTCGTCAGCCACCGATGGTGGAAGTGATTGGTAATGGCCCTTTAGTTCCGCAATCTCACCACCAATCAATTCCAATTAACTTTATGAATCTTGATAAAGTTGATGTTGAAATTTTACATATAACTGATCCCGACACCTTTTTAAATGACAGTTACCTATTAGATAACCTAAGCCCTTATGGTTTAGAGCGTTTACAACACGCTTATGAAAGTGTTTATGCTGATCGTTTTACACTGCCACCAAGCAAGTTAAATCAACAAACTGCAGCACGTATCCCTCTTTCACATCATTTGCCGTCAGGTTGGTATGTTGTGGTGTTAAAGGCACCTGGCGCGTTTGATGAGCTAAAAGTTAAACATGTGTTATTAACAGATATTGGTATTCAAGCACGGTTAAATACCCACCAAGCGAGTTTTTCTGTGTCACGTTTATCAACGGGTGACGCTGTTACTTCAGGTAGCGTTGATATTTATCGCGATCATAAACTGTTTAGAACAGCACCCATCGACCATAAAGGTGAAGCTAACTTTGATATTGTGGCGAAAAACACCGATATCGTTATTGCTCGTACTAATAAAACAACAGCAGAACGCCAACTCGCTCCTTCATTACAACATAAGTCACAACAAGAGATCGGTATTTTACCTCTGCGTGAAGCGCCCTTAGATTTATCGGATAGCAAAGTAGGAGGGCGAGCTTATCAACCTTATGAAGCGTTTATTTACAGCAACCGTGATTTGGTTAAGCCGGGTGAATCATTACCGTTAAATATTTTGCTGCGTGATCAAGACGGTCTGGCGATTAAAGATCAGCCGATCACATTAACGGTATTAGATCCACGTAATGATGTTGTGTTATCTGAGCAACTCTCTCCGCAAGCAGCGAGTTTTTATTCTAAGCAACTGAACACGACATCTAGTTGGCGTACGGGGCGCTATACCGTTGAAGTAAGGCTCGATCCTGAAGCGCAAAAGCCGATCAGCCAATATTTTTTCGAATTGGAAGAGTTTGTTCCTGAGCGAATGGATTTAACCTTTTCCGATCCTGCAAAGCTTGTTATGGCGGGCAGTCAAACCAAGGTTGAACTAAATGGGCGCTATCTATTTGGTAGCCCAGCGGCAGGTAATAAAGTTACTGCCGAGGTTATGTATAACTCAACGTCGAGCTTTAGCGGTAAATACAGTGATTATCGAGTCGGTAAGCGATTTTCATTGGCTAGCCGTTATCAGCAATTAGATAAGCAAACATTATCAGCAGAAGGGAAAGCAGAGATAGTTTTACCGACACCTTCTGCTGCTAAAATTCAATCACCAGTTAATGCGGTCGTTAATTTCAGTTTATTAGAAACGGGTGGGGCCGCTGTACAACGGGATTTACGTTACACGGTGTGGAAAGATAGTCCAATAGCTGGAGTAAAGCCGCTGCAAAAAAGTGTCGGTTATGATGCTAACCCTCAATTTGATATCGCACTATTAAGCCATGATGGTCAACATCGTCTTGCTGGTGATTTGACCGTAAAAGTGGATTACGATCAGGGGCCTTATTATTGGTTATATGAGCAAGGTGTTGGTTGGCAGCGTAAGAAACAAGCGCGTTGGAAATCGATCTCTTCGCAAACTATTCATGTTGAAGCAGGTAAAAGTCATCGATTATCTTTTGCGACTAAATGGGGTCAGTACCGTATTACAGTGACTGATCAAGCGAGTAAAACCGTTACTGAATATCAATTCTATGCCGGTTGGTATGATGGTTATCAGCAAATAAAAGCCAAGCCTGAACATCTTGATATTGCTTTTGATCAATCACGTTATCACGTAGGTGAAAATATCCGTTCAGCGATCACCGCACCAATTGCAGGTAGCTTATTAGTGACGCTAGAAACAGATAAAGTGATTTGGTCGCAACGCACTAAGATAACGAAAGGCAAACAAGATATTGAGATCCCACTGCCACAGGGACTAAATCGTCACGATATTTATTTAACCGCTACGCTAACAGGTAATGTTGATAATGCGCCGAAACGTTATTTTGGCATTAAGCCAGTTAAGCTTAATCGTGAGGCGCGAAAACTCTCAATCAAAGCGACAATGCCGCCAATTATTCGTCCGTTAACGACCTTAGATATCCCAATTACTGTTGCTGGTATTGAGAAGCAACAAAATGATAATACTTGGGTAACGGTTTCGCTGGTGGATAAGGGCATTATTAACCTCAGCCGTTTTAAACCACAAGATCCATTTAACTACTTCTTTGCACAGCGTCGTTATAGCGCGGATGTGGTTGATCTGTATTCACGTCTTTATGATTTACGTCCTAATCCCTTTGCTCAATCGCGTTTCGGTAGTGATAGCGTTACGCGTACTGATAATAAAAATGACGATTTAGTTGAAAGTAAAACCGTAATTTTAATGTCCAATCCGATAATGGTTAAAAACGGCAAGGCGAATGTGAAATTAGCTATCCCTGATTACAATGGTGAAGGGCAGTTAATCATTACGACATTTAACGATTCGCAAGTGGGTCGAAGTGTATCAAGTAATAAAATTGCAGCACCCGTTGTTGCTGAATTAAGTATTCCTCGTTTTCTCGTAGCGGGAGACAAATCGAGTGTTACGGTAGATATTCACAATATTAGTGGAACAGCGCAGACGTTATCACTGGCATTGAGCGCTAACAAAGGCGTGAACTTAGCGATTGCACTCCTGCCTGCTAAGGTGACATTACAAGATGGCGAGCATATAAGTTACAACGTCCCGTTTACGGTTGACTCACCAATAGTTGTTAACCGTGCAGAGTTCAAACTGCAAGCACACTCGCTGTCACAAAACAGCAACAACAAGATCCATATTGATCGTTCATGGAAAACGCCGATCAAGTCAGTAATGCCGTGGGTTTATAAGATGCATTCGGATCTGTTAGAGCCGCAACAAAAGCTGACAGTGACATCATCATTGTGGCAAGGACTTGATACGATTCCAGATCAATTAGGCTTTGCTTATATCAGCCAAACACCGATGCTAAGCGTGATAGAGCAAGCAAGAGATCTTTATCAATATCCTTATGGCTGTGCAGAGCAAATAACCAGTAAAGCATTACCGTATTTATATGATTTACCAGAATTAACCCGCTTTAAAAAAGCCGCGTTTGAGCAGCGATTGAAAGCGCAAGGAAAAGCACCGAATGCTGAAGCGATGCCATCTGATAGGGATATGATTTATCAAGCGATAATGAATTTGAAACCGATGCAAACATCACAAGGTGGTTTTTCGTTATGGCCAAGTGATGGCTATAGCAGTCGTGTTAACGATCAGCCTTGGTTAACCGTTTATGTGACGGACTTTTTGCTACGTGCTGATAAAAAATTTCCCAATATAGTACCGAAAGCCATGTTGACACGGGCACAGGACGAGATCCTCGAATATGTGAAGAACCCAACACGGATGAAACAATGGGCGTATAACCAACAAAATGCGGATAGTGCATTAACCTATGCGGCATATGTGTTGTCTCAACAAGGGCTGATCCAGTGGAGCGATATTGATAATTTAGGGCTTAAACTCTTCCCATCTGGACTAAGTGAACTACAACTTGCGGCAAGTTATGCCAATGTCGGCGATAGCGATAAGGCACTAGCACTGTTGAATAATTACCATACGGTTAAACGTTACAGCAGTTATTTTCAAGATTATGGCTCTAATCTGCGTGATAGCGCCTTGTCTGTATTGATTTTGCAGCAGCTAAAATCAAATAGTATGTTGGCTCATAAAGCGGCGGAAATTCAAAAGCAGTTATTAGAACAACTTGTAGCAGAGTCAGGCGATAAATTGTGGTTGAGCACCCAAGAGCGTGGTGCATTGTTACAAGCTGCGATATTGACCCAAAGATTGAATAAAGATCAGCCGTTTGATGTGACAATTAATGGTCATGATCAGCAGCATACCGGTCCATTTTCGGTACCATTAACGGAAGGGTTAACAATTACTAACCATAATACCAAACCGCTGTACGTTAAATTACAAGGTGAGGGGTATCAGCAACGTAATAAAGCGGTATCAAATAGTGATAATCCGTTGAATACATTAAAAGTGAATACGCTTTCACGCTCTGTCTATCAATTAGACGGCAAGCCATTTACTGGTAATACAGTAAAAGTTGGTCAACGGTTATTGGTTATATTGAATGTTAATCTCAACCAGCGAATCAATGAAGGCTTACTGTCTAAGATGATCCCAGCAGGTTTTGTGTTAGAAAACCCTGCACTTAATCAAGGGCTTGATGTAGCAGCATTAGCACCCAAAGGTGTGACATTAAGTTCACCAGAGCATAGTGAATATCGTAATGATCGTTATGTAATTTCTCAGTCATTTGATAAGGATAAAACCTATTCATTTGCGTATTTACTTCGTGCTGAAGTACCGGGAACCTTTACCATTCCGCCAATTTTCATGGAGTCGATGTACCAGCCATCACAACATGCTGTGTACTGGCCTAAGCAAGACATGGTAACCATTGAAAAGTAATCATTCTGCTCAACAGCCTGCATCACGCTATAAAACGTGGTTGCAGGCGTGTTGTATAACCATTGTGTTATTTGCAGCTGGTGGTGTGGCGCTTAATTATGCATTTCCATTACCGCCACTCTATCCGAATGGCTCTGCGGTTGTTATTAAAAGCCAAGAGGGAGAAGTGCTGCGCGCTTTTGCAGATAAGCAAGGGGTGCGTCGAACACAATTAATTTCACCGGAGCAAGTTGATCCTTTTTATCGACAAGCGTTATTAACCTATGAAGATCGATGGTTTTATTTCCATCCTGGGTTTAACCCTTTTTCGATCTTTCGTGCTGCATGGCAATGGGGGGTTAATGGGCATGTGGTCTCTGGTGGCTCAACATTAACCATGCAAGTTGCCCGTTTAATCTCACCGCATTCACGTTCATTATCAGGCAAACTAACCCAGTTATTTCGAGCGCTTCAATTAGAGTGGTTTTTTAGTAAAGAGCAGATCTTAACCTTGTATTTAAATCTTGCCCCGTTTGGCGGCAATATCGAAGGGGTTGAGGCTGCGGCGCAACGTTACTTTGGAAGGTCTGCGCAATTGCTCACAAAGTCAGAAGCGGCATTACTGGTGGTATTACCGCAAAAACCATCGTTATATCGCCCAGACCGTTTCCCTGAACGTGCAAAAGCGATGCGTAATAAAGTGCTTGAACGATTAGTGCGTTATAACAAGCTCGATCAATACAGTGCGAACTTTTTGCAACAGGAACCTGTCGTTGTTGCCCCTTATTTTCAACCACTGCAAGCGCCATTATTGAGCCGTATGCTACAGCAAGGTTATCCGCACCAAGCGGTGATTCAAACCACTATTCGAGCGGATATTCAAAAGCGAATTCAGCGACTGCTAACGACGGTTTCTCAACGCTTACCAGCTAAAAACTCTGCGGCTATCGTTGTGGTTGATAATGCGTCTGCCAGTGTTATTGCCTATCAAGGCTCGGCGGATTTTAATGATGTTAGCCGATTTTCTTATGTTGATATGGTGCAAGCGGTTCGATCACCAGGTTCAACGTTAAAACCATTCATTTATGGTACGGCTCTTGATCTTGGGATCATTCATTCTCAAAGTTTACTCAGTGATATTCCGTCATCGTTTTCAGGCTATAAGCCACAAAACTTAAATGGCAAATTTCAAGGCGCAGTGAGTATGAGTGAAGCATTAAAGCAGTCACTGAACATTCTTTTAATACAAGTTTTTAATAAAGAAACACCAGAGGTTTTTGATCAAAAACTGCAACAAGCTGGGATTCAATTACAGCATAAAAAATCAAATTTAGCGGTGGGATTAGGCGGGACAGGAACCAATTTAATTACACTGGCAGCTATGTACCGAACACTGGCAACGAATGGGCAATATCAGCCTTTACAACTGCTACAAAATGCCAAATCCGTTGTGAGTAAACCGCTCCTTTCACCGGCTTCAAGTTGGATTATTTTTAAAACACTGAGTGAAATAAGCGCGCCAGATAGAGTCGTACCATCGATAAGACGTCAAATTGCTTGGAAAACAGGAACTAGCTATGGTTATCGTGATTTTTGGTCGATAGGCGTTAGTCCAGATTTTACAGTTGGCGTGTGGATAGGTCGTCCAGACTCTAGCCCTGTTGTGGGTTATTTAGGCGCGACACAAGCCGCACCTATTATGTTTGATGCCTTTGATCAGTTACCCCGCGATCAACACCAACGAATAAAACCTAAAGACGTTGTGACAAAGACCATTTGTTGGCCGAGTGGGCGTGATAAGCAAATTACGCCTCGTGCACAATGTGTTTCGCAAAGAAAAGCCTATACCGTAAGAGGAATTACGCCACCCACGTTGGAAACTGATGGGCGTTTTTTACGTCCAAGTTTGGATACGGCTCAAACAACGTGGCCGAAACTTCTAGCAAACTGGCAACGGCAACGAGGGGGGATTTCAACGCCTAAAGGGAAAGATGATTCACATAAGGATAACGGAAATGTTGCGCCGTATATCAAGCAAATAGTGACAGGGCAGCATTACTATAAAGATCAATTAGACGTATTACCGCTACAAACGCTAGATGAAAACGTAAAGGTTGATTGGTATGTAAATAACCAACCATTTACTGGTAATGAAATTAAATTAGTGGATTACTCGGGTAAGGTGGGTATCACTGCTTGTATTAATGGAGTATGTGATAAACGTGAAATTGTTGTTCATCCGTAATCGAAAGCGTCAAGAAAACAGTGTTTATCAAGTGGTGTTTTTGACGGTTTATCTAATAATAAATTATTACAAATCAAATAGATAAATTAATTCTAAATTGTATTGTTATTGTTTATATTTCGCCAAATACATATTATTAACATTGTGCGAAAATAATGAAAAAGAAGTATTTAGTCAGCCTATTGCCAGTATTGCTTATGGCGCAATATGGACAAGCAGAAACAATCGGATCCACAGTACCAGAAACACTTTATTTTAATAAAAAAGCGTTGCCATCAGACACTCAAGGCACACTGCAAGGTAGTGTTAGTGTTGCTCAAAGCGTGATCATGCAAACGAGCAATAAGATTGAAAATGATCGCCAACCACATCTTGTTTCTCTTCGTCGTACATTGGTGCTGTTTGAACCTCACGCAGATATGTTAGAGCAAGACGAAGTTGTCACTGTTACTGCTAAAAATAAACAAAACGACGTGGTTTATCACACGGTGATGCGTCAACCACAACAGTTGCCACAAGTGGCGGGTAAGCTTGACAAGTATGTTGAGATAACGAAGCCATCGCAGTTCTCTCTAACTATTACTAGCAATAGCGATCTTCATGACATCTCTGGCGAAGCGGGTACAACACATTTTAAAGCACTACTTGATCAGCACGATACAGTTTTAGTTAAAACTGGAGATGGTCATTGGGCGGGGCATTTTATTTTGCCTGATGATAAAAGCTTTAATAATAAGAAGATCACCTTTATTTCAGATGCTGGCTACAACTCTCAAATTGAATATACACAAGGCAGAGATACGATCAGCCGTGGTAACCAATTTACCTATCAGAATATTGATGGTGTTTGGTATGGTGAGTCGGATATGGCAATCAGCCGAATTTCATATAGCGATAAAGCTTACTCTGCCGTACTTCCAGCAGAAGCCGTTAAACTGGGTTTAAGCTTAACTTTCACCAGTGGAAATAAGAAAGAAGGGACGGTTTCAGATATTAAGATCGGTGCTAATACCAGTATGATCTTAAATACAATCGATATTGGTTTATTAACAGAGCCAAGAGATCAATTTATCTTTATCGATGATCCAGAATTACACCGTCAATATTTCCAAAGTCTTCAGATCAGTAAATTGATCGTTAACCCTTATGAAGCCGTGCATCTTAAAGAGATCATTTTGCCTGATGGTCGCTTACTTCAAGGTGTTGATCCTAGTGATGCAGACGGTTACGGCAGTGATTCACATTACCGTATTGCACGTGAACTGATCTCTTCAGGTATTAACAGTGCTAACTATGGTGTGAATTCATCAAAAGTACGTCCTGCAAGTCAGTGGAACATTGAAGCGCCATACCATGCAACGCAAGTGACTGTGAATAACTCAATTGGTAATTATACTGATGGTTTAATTGCACACGGTATGTTGGGCTCTTACGCAGGTGTAGCTTCTGTCGTGAGTTCAACGGGTAACGAATTTAGTCATGAAGTAGGTCACGAATTAGGAGTCGGTGCACATTATCCTGGTGGCTTTACGGGAGCAATTCACAAAAGTTCTACTGAAGTGAACTCTACATGGGGGTGGGATGTTTATAAAAATATCTTTATTCCTAATTTCACTAAAGGGGTGACGAATCAAGAGTCATGCTACGAAGGGGAATGTGTTGCACCTTTTGAAGGACACAGTTTTGGTTTTGGTACCATGTCTGGCGGTCAACCGCTTTACCCTAAATACAATGCATACACATTACATGCACCGTATGAGCTGAGTGTGTTTCAAGATTTCGTAGAAAATAAAGCGAATTTTGATCCAGAGTCCCCAACAGGTTATAGCAAGTGGGATCATGTAGAACAAGTGATGAAGCCATGGACGCATTCAGTGGTTGATGATTTAGCGATCTCTGTTGTTGTTAGTCCGAATGAAAGCTTAGGGCCTGATGAATTTGGTCCAGAAAGTCACAAGTTTTATGAGCTATTTGAAAAAAATGATCTTGTTTATGTCTTAGTGAAAAACCACGCATGGATTGGTAATGTTCACCTGCCAAGCGATATAGCGTTTGAAGGTAAAACAGCACTTGTTCAAGTGACATCGCTATGGAATACCAATATTCATTATAATGATCAAAGTTTTACATTAGAGCGTGACAAAAAATATGCGTTCACTTACGCCAATGGACAGTGGGTATTAGAAGAAAACTCAACACTGGGCGGTAATATTGATCTTATCCCATACAAGCAAGGCGTACAGGTAACAACCTTGGTAGGGTATTACGATCCACAGAAAACACTACCAAGCTACATCTACCCAGCTCTGCATGGTGCATACGGTAATGTTTACCTTGATAACTTCACGGCTTCAACATGTCAGTTGGATGTGTTGACGCAAAACGGTGGCACCAAAACGTTTAACCTGTATAACCGTCGTTTGCAAGATGGTCACATGAACCGTTTTCACATCAATATTGAAAGTGCACTGAAACCATACCGCGCAGAAGTTAGCTGTGGTGGTGAAGTATTAAATACAATGGATATAGTGCCGGCAAAAGCGTCGTTAAAAGCAAGTATTGTGACAACGGAGGCAGGAAAAGCACCCGTTATCACAGGTGTTGACGATATTGTTGTTGCACATGGTGATTTATTTGCGCCACTTGCAGGAGTAACAGCGACAGATGATTACGATGGTGATGTCACTGCCTCTATCGTGGTTGAAGGTACTGTTGATACCAATAAAGTGGGTCATTACACGCTAACTTACAAAGCTTATGACAGTGCTTTAAGTGAATCTGTTGTTGCGCGTAAAGTTGAAGTGTTTAGTGCAAAACCTGTGTTAGAAGGGATTAGCGATACGACTATTCAACTCGGTGATACCTTTGATGCAAAAACAGGTATTACCGCAAAAGATGCAGAAGATGGCGACATAACGGCCAATATTATTATCAAAGGTGAAGTCAATACGAGCCTAGCTGGTAACTACACTTTGAATTACCGTATTACTGACAGCGCACAACAAACCACAGAAGCGCAACGTGTTGTGACGGTTGAAGGTAGCGCAGTGTGCGAAAACACATGGAGTGCACAAAGTATTTATGTTGCAGGAGATGAAGTCAGCCACAACGGTGTGGTATGGCTAGCAGGTTGGTGGACAAAAGGTGAAGAGCCGGGAACAACGGGTGAGTGGGGTGTTTGGAAACAAATTGCAACCGAAGGTTGTACCTCAGTCAAACCAGAAGTGACGCCACCTGCGCCGGGAGAATATCCAACGTATCAAGCGGGCACAGTTTACCAACAAGGGGATATTGTTCGTGCTAGCGATGAGCAGTTATATCAATGTAAACCGTGGCCTAATTCAGGTTGGTGCTCAAGTGCTTCTTATGCCCCAGCAAGCAGTGCTTATTGGCAAGATGCTTGGACAAAACTGTAATCACATAATATTTACTATATAAATCAAAGCGGTGAGTAAAATCACCGCTTTTTTATATCAGGCTATATGATATTCCACTTATTACGCTCTATTTGGATCATGAGTGAAAAAATGATTCACAGGGCCATGACCACGACCAATATTGAGCTGATCAGCGGCTGAAATGGCAGAGGTAATATATTCTTTGCCACGCTGTGTTGCTTGTTCGATCGAATGACCTTGAGCAAGGTAAGAAGCAATAGCTGAAGAGAGGGTACAGCCAGTACCATGGGTATTGTGGGTATCAATACGTTTTGTTTTTAGCTCGATAATATCGTCACTTAATATCAATAAATCATTACTTTCTGAATCACTTTCTAGGTGCCCACCTTTAAGCAGTATGGCTTTTGTTTGTATGTCACGCAGTTTGCTGACTAATCCCAACATATCTGTATGATTGTGTGGGATCTCGCTGTTTGTCAGCGCAGCGGCTTCAGGTAAATTAGGCGTGATGAGATCAGCTAATGGAAGTAGTTTTTGTTTTAATGTACTAATGGCTGACTGTTGTAATAATAAGTCACCACTGGTGGCAACCATAACGGGATCAATCACAAGATAGCGTGGCTTGTACTCTTTTATTTTGTTCGCAACTAGCGTGATGATGTCACTATCGGCAAGCATGCCTATTTTAACGGCTTGAATGTTGAGATCGGTAAAAACAGCATCTAACTGTTGTTCTATCATCACAAGAGGAATAGGAAGAATACCACTAACACCTTGGGTGTTTTGCGCCGTAATTGCAGTGATCACCGAACAAGCATAGCCACCAGTTGCTGAAATAGCTTTGATATCGGCTTGAATACCCGCGCCACCACTACTGTCAGAGCCAGCAATAGTTAAAACGATAGGCGTTGTAACATGGGATGTATTATTGGTGTGTGATGACATAACAGATTCCTAATTACGCGTTAGGAACCGGTGCCAAGTCTGAAAGGATCGGTTGATGTGAAGTGATGAGATCCAGTGATAACTTGGCTAAACAATACGAATATTGTTTATTTAGTTCCCTCCGCCAGTGTTAACTGGTTCAGGTTCAACGGGTCCCACTTAAATTGTGATCTCAGCATAATGCCCCCCGACTAACTCTCAAATCCTAATAGATAAACGTTTTGTTGTCACGTACTTATAAAATAAGGGGTTACATCAGCTTATAACCGAAAATGTACTCGTATGAGGTATTGTGTTTTGAATACATAAATTACGTGGTTTGGTTTACTTTTTAGTTATGAAATAGCGGTGGAAAGTCGGCGTTGTTTTAGTGGGTAATAACGAAATGGGAACAAGTTTAAAAAAGAATAGACTTTATATTTGAGGACAAAAAAACCTGCTTTTAAGCAGGCTTTTTGTTTAAATTTGGTGCGTCTGAGTGGACTCGAACCACCGACCCCTACCATGTCAAGGTAGTACTCTAACCAGCTGAGCTACAGACGCAAATCGTGTTAATTAATGATTACTGGTTTAAATCATTAATTGGTACGAACGAGTGGACTCGAACCACCGACCTCTACCATGTCAAGGTAGCGCTCTAACCAGCTGAGCTACGCTCGTATAAGATGAACTGATTAAGTGTGAATCACTTCATAATATTTGGTGCGTCTGAGTGGACTCGAACCACCGACCCCTACCATGTCAAGGTAGTACTCTAACCAGCTGAGCTACAGACGCAAATTGTATATTTATGATTTCTGGTTTTAATCATAAATTGGTACGAACGAGTGGACTCGAACCACCGACCTCTACCATGTCAAGGTAGCGCTCTAACCAGCTGAGCTACGCTCGTAATATGTTCTACTGAACGACAAGCATATTAGCGAGTCACTTGTAACGAGGCAAGTATTAAAGTTGGATTTTTTAGTAAATTCAGTGCGTTTGCTTGCACAATAGCCAGTTTTAATAAAATTATGGTGATGAAATAGTCGAAGTCATATTTTTAAGTAGGGCATTGCCAATTAAATGTAATGTGTAGCGCAACAGAATGTGCGCTACACAAGCAGATAGGTTAGTTTAAAAGTTCGTGATCGGGCGGAAGTAAGCGGCTGATCCATAAAACCAGCTTATGTTTCATATGAACGCCGTCCTCTTGATCCACGGCAAGAGGAGTGATTTGTTTACAATCAACCAGTAAGCGATAAATACACTCAACACGGTCGGTAGAGCCAACACTGCGGTCTAAATCGCCAAAACCTTGTTTTTTCGCGAATGCAAAGCCTATTTCTAATGCTTTTTTGAGAAGTTTTGCTTCATTCTTGGTTTTCTTCATGCGTATCTCCTATATCCCTTAGCGAAAATATATACAAATTTATTGTCTTCGCGACTGTAGAAGCTGAGTTTAAATTTTAGTTTAAAGCTCAAATTTTTGAAGCAAAGTTATTCTATCAAATTAGAATAAAGTTATTGTCCAACTTTGAATTTACATTGTTTAAACAGACGTTGCCAGAATTTAACGTGCGCTAATGTGGCTTCATGAAATTGCTGATACAGATCGCCATCAACATAGAATGCTATATAGGTTTGCATCGGTGAGGAGAGGTGAATATTCGGTTGATTCAATTGTTGAAGTATCTGCTGTAAAACGGGCTGTATTTGTCGATATTGTGAATCAAGTGTTGATAAATAAGGCTGGATAGTTGGAACATAAAACTTATAGAAAACATTACGAAGATATTGTGCTTTTTGCTGATTCATATTTTTGCCACACAAAATTGCATCTTGTGACTGAGTAAGTTGTTCTGTAATTGTGTTCAGCAATGTTGTGGTGCGCTGCATTGAATAGAAAAGATCACCAATATATCGGCTATTATAAATTTGTTGTTGGTGCTCAAAAAGATCCTGATATTTATCCTTGTTAGAATAAGGTGCAGTGATGTTATTTGAGCGTTTGATGCTATTTGAAAGTAAATTATTGATATAGCTAAATGCGCTTAGGCTAGCGTTAAATTGAGTGGTTTGATTACTTTCAAGTAGATGATGGCCTAGCGTTAACTGTTTACGCCATTCTTCTCCAGTAAAAAGCGTGTTCCAAAAAACCAATGGGAGCTGCTGTTTCTTTTGCTGATAAATAGGTGCTAGCTCGGTTAATAAATCAGAGTCTTTAGGCAGTGTTTCTAAACAATACTGTAGCCCATCTAATAGTAAAAGTTCATAGCGGAGACCGCGGGTTTTATCTTGAACTTTACCCAAAATCGAATTTCGCTCTGCAATCAATTGGAATAAGCCACATTGCCGTAATTCATAGGCATCAAGTAGACCAATTCTAATATCCGCTAAAGGCTGAATAAGCTCTCGTTTCGCGGGTAAAAGTTGTAAGGGCGTTTCAGGAAAGGGGGTTTTGTCTATATCGAGTACATTAGCCAGACGCTGATGATAGGTATCAAAGGCGTCTTCATTGTTATTGTTTTTACAGCTTATCAACAATATTGAGATGATCAGTAGTAGAGACAGTCTATGAAGGAAAGTAGAGATAGATAAAGGCATAGGCGTCTCTTAAAGCATTAAGTGAATATTCATCATACTGATTATTATCAATATTAGATCAAAAAAGGCGATCTGATGATCGCCTTTTTGTGTTATCGGTATGACATTTCAAGTTGCTTTTCAGCATCAAGTTTATGCACATGGTGTATTCGCCAACCAAGCATAATGGCTGCCGCAGTTAAGCCGAGAATAAAACCAATCCAAAAACCTTGCGGGCCCATTGCTGGCACAATCCAGTTTGTTAGGCCTAAGACGTAACCTGATGGTAGTCCTATTAGCCAGTAAGCGATGAATGTACAAAAGAAAATGGCACGCATATCTTTATAACCACGTAACGCACCTGCAGCAACAACCTGAACGGCATCACTGCATTGATAGATCGCTGCAAGTAGTAATAATTGCCCAGCAAGCACGATGACTTGTGGATTATGAGTATAGAGCTCGGCAATGTCTTCGCGGAAAATAACCGTCATCATAGCGGTACAAATAGCTAAAGCCGTACCGACAATTAAACCGCAATGGCTTGCAATACGTGCACCATCAATATCTTGTTGTCCCATTTTGTGGCCAACACGAATGCTCACCGCTGCACCAATACTCATTGGCAGCATATACACCAGTGATGAGAAGTTCATCGCTATCTGATGCGACGCTACTTTATTTGGGCCTAATGGTGAAATCAGTAAGGCAATAACAGCAAACAGTGAAACTTCAAAGAATAGCGAAGCTGCAACGGGAAAGCCTAGTTTAAATAAACGTGAAAGCGCTTTTAATTGAGGGCGATAAAATGTGCTAAATACCCCAACACTCTTTAACCGTTTATTAATTAAGACATACGCTAGTAACGCAAAAAACATGAACCAATAGACGATAGCTGTTGCCACACCACAGCCGATCCCGCCTAATTCAGGCGCTCCAAACTTTCCGTAAACGAAAACCCAGTTTAGTGGGATATTGGCCAGTAAGCCTAAAAAGCCGATCACCATGCCTGGAATGGTAAAAGATAAACCTTCAGAAAAACTCTTTAGAGTTTGGAAGAACAAAAAAGCAGGTACAGCAAAAAGTACGGCATATAAGTAACCGACCGTTTTTTCTGCTAATACAGGCTCTACATTCATGTAATGGATTAAAGAACCCGCGTTATACAATATCAACATGGTTGGGATGGATATTAAGATCGCAAGGTAGAAGCCATGTTGAACTTCAAACGGAATACGCTCTTTTTTACCTGAGCCGCTAAGTTGTGCCACCACGGGCACAAGTGCCATAAGTAAACCAACACCAAATAAGATAGAAGGTAACCAAATACTTGCAGCAACAGCAACGGCTGCCATGTCAGTCGCACTGACACTACCCGCCATCACTGTGTCAACAAAGCCCATCGATGTTTGTGCAACAGAGGCAATGAGCACAGGCACGGCAAGCTTTATAAGCTGCGCGGTTTCTTTTTTATAGTTATGCACTATTTTTGGCTCCAAAAAGAGGAATATAAAGGGGAGGAGTCAAGTATTAAAATGCTTCTATGGCATTCTATTTTGTACTGCCAATGATTTTTCAGGATTATATAAACAAAAGGCGTATAACCAAAACAGAATATTGGCAATTTACATAATTATTGCTTTGGGGTGGGAATAACAGCAGCTTAGTAGATAGTGTTTACTCATTAAGCTGCTGTTTTATCGAGAAAGTTAAACCGTAAACATCATATGGCTGTAAAAGCCAATCGCGATAAAAGTACTTGCTGCACTAAAGACACATAGCATTGGTGTTTTAATATTCGGATAACGTTCAATAAGTAAAAGTAAGCCAAAAAAGGTTGGATACAACCCAAACGCATAACGAGGCATCGCATTTAAATTTGATGACAGCGGTAATATCAAACAAATGAACATAAATATGGCTTCAGCGTAGTATTTACGCGCGACCAAATAGATATTTAGTATAAACGCGAGTATCGCCATGATGGCTAAGTAAAGCTTAGGGCCGCCTGTTTCAAAACCATAGAGGAGCCAGTGAAACGGATTGGTTAATTGACGTCCCCATGCAATTTGGATGTGTCCAAAAGCCAGCGCATCACCTACATGAAAGTAGAGATAAGCCATATAGGTGAAAAAGCCGAAAGGGATCACCCATATGGCTGAAATTGCTTTCAGTGCCGGGGTTTTTAAGCGAAAAAAGCTATTTATACCGTAGTGTTGAATCGCAATAATGAGTACAGGAAAAACCAAGAACACTCCAAGGTTACGGGTAATAGCGGCTAATAGACCTAAAATAGCGACCCATCCCCATTGTTGGCGATAACTAAACAGGAATACACCAGTCACGAAAACAATGAAGAGCGGTTCGGTATAGCCTGCAGTTGAATACACAGTATAAGGTGAAAAGCACAATAACCAGATAGCAGCAGACTGCGTTGCTTTGCTGAAATTAAGCTGCTTTAACGCCATTAAAATAATCGGCAGGCTGAATAAAAACGCTAAGTTTGACGCTATGACTAAACCTAAGCGGGCATTGTTAATTGGGTTTTCAAAAAAGAAAAATTTTGAAAAAATCCAACCAATAAAGGGCTGTAGAGGCATAAATGCCCAGTTAGCCGCATTCTTTTGACTTAGCCATTGTGGCACTAAATCATAGCCATTTTCGATGATCCGATAAAACCAGACACAGTCAAAGCGACAAATAGTTTGCAATAAAGGCTGTTCAGCATAATGTCCAGAAGCAAACTCGGCTACTCCCCATAAACCTAAACAGTAGATAACGGTGCGACTCACAATAACGGCAAATATAATGGTCAGCCATTCTTGTTGACTAATTTTGATTGAAGGTAAGCTTAATGTAGTCATTTAAACACCCAAAATTTAGCCAAGATGAAGGTAATTACAGGTACGCAAAGGGTTGATATTGTTACCGCCAGCCAACCTGAGAACATTGCAGATTTCAACAATGAAGCAAGGATTAAATTGTTAATAAAAAAGCCCATCAATGATACGGCCAAAAATTTTAAAAATGATCCTTTCTGTCCAAACGTAAAGTGGCGATGTCCAAAGTAAGACACTAAAAAAGCAATACTAAAACCGATCACGTTGGCACTGTATTCTGATGGATCTTGGATTTGGAAAAAATATAGTCTAACAACAGACAAGTGTACGGCTGTTGCAAGTAAGCCAATAATTGCAAATCGATTTAATTGCCAAAAGTGCTTTAAAAATGACTCATTCATTGATGGTTTCTAACTCTTTTTCTGTCTCTGTAACAAGAGGTTGTGTGTTTTTTTCACTATATTTCCCATAGACACCTTCAACAAGGTAAATAGGGCGCTGCTTTAGTTCGGTATAAATGCGGCTGATATAGCCACCAATTACGCCTAATGAAATTAATTGAATCCCCCCAAGGAACAGAACAACGGAAATGGTTGATGCGTACCCTGGTGTATGAATACCAAAGAAAACAGTACTGACTAATACATACATTAAAAAGGTAAAAGATAAACACGAGATACCAAAACCAACAAACCCCCAGACACGTAGAGGCCAAGCAGTAAAACTTGTAATACCATCCATTGCGAAGTTCCATAACTTCCAATAGTTGAATTTAGTATCACCAACATTTCGCTCAGGACGCTGAAAATCGACGCCGATTGAGCGGAATGAAGACCAAGCCAATAAACCTTTCATAAAGCGGTTACGTTCAGGTAATTGTTTTACTGCTTCAATAACACATCGGTCAATGAGACGAAAATCACCGACATTTTCGGGTAAGATTGTTTCTGCAGATAAAAAGTTGAAGAAACGATAGAAACCGCCTGCAGTCACACGCTTTAACAAAGTATCTTGTGAACGGTCAACACGAACACCATAAACTGTATCGTATTCCCCTGTTTGCCATAATTGGACAAATTCAAGGATCAGTTCTGGTGGGTCTTGTAAATCAACATCTAAAATCACAGCAGCATCACCTTTTACGTAATTAAGGCCTGCGGTCATGGCTGCTTCCTTGCCAAAATTACGAGCGAAGTTGATTAAGCTAATTGAATCATCTTTGGCTATTTGAGCTTCAATTACAGACTGTGTTTTATCTTTACTACCGTCATTAATGAAAACAATATCAATATGTGAGCGGATGGAGGAAAGCTTATTATTGATTTCGTTAATAAATGGCTCAATAGCGACTTCTTCGTTATATACAGGAACGATAAGTGACAGGGTATAGTCTGTATTTTTAAGGTTATTATTCATATTATTTACCTTAGTTATTGATCATTAAAAGGTGACGCGATTGTTGCTTGATGACTATCATTTTTAGATAAAAAGGCAAAGTCCACCAACTTAAATGCCAACGGTGTTAATGCCTTTATCTGCAATGTTTGTAATGTATCGCCAGACTTAAATGCAGATGCTGGGATAATGGCATCAAACACATTAGATTGTTTTGTTGGTGCAAAAACGCCATGCCATTGGTTTACTGAAAAGTGCAATGGTGAGGATAGTGAAGATGCTAATGTGATACTGACTTTAACCTTTTGCTTTACCTTATGCGGAAGCGTGAAATAAAACCCGCCAGTACTTGTTAGTAATCGAGCACCATTATCAGCGTCTTCATTCCATCCTGCGCGTGATAAATAGGGAACTTTTGTTGAAAGTTCTAGCGCTGATGGAATCTTTAGAGCAAGGTTAGGCTCTTTAGGCTGCCAAAAGAGAGTCTGAGTTTTAATGTAATACGCCTTATACGCAATACTTACGTTCGGGGTTACTGCTTTATATAAAACCCAAAGATAATAACACGATAAGATCGTAATTAACGTTATTAGCGTAATACGTAATGTTGTACAAGAATGGTTTTTTTTAGTGTTTATTGGCATGGCATCATTAGCGACATCAATAGTCATAATATACCTATATTATTTTGTATTCGTTATCTTATTGCTGTAAGAATACACTTTATAACTTTATTCCCAGAAGGGATATGGATTTCATTGCCAAGTTGTTTTTTTGACAATTAATTGTCATTGGTAAATAACATAGAAAAGGTTAATCAATGCTGTATAAGAAAAGTAAAAGTAAGACATTGAATACTCATTTTTAAATATTGGCTTATTTGATGGTTTTTCTATAAAAAAGAGCTATAAAATCAAGATATTGATTAACAGCCTAAGTTAATTATTAACTCAGTTAGGAGCGTTATGTTTACGGGAATTGTACAGGGAACAGCAGAAATTATTTCGATTAGTAAGAAACAAGATTTTCAAACTCACGTAATACGTATGCCTGCTAATTTATTAAGTAATGTAGAGCTAGGGGCTTCGGTTGCTCACAACGGCTGTTGTCTGACAGTGGCGGAGATTAATGATGATTTGTGGTCATTTGATTTGATGCAAGAGACACTAAATATCACTAATCTTGGTTTAGTTAAAGAAGGTGATGTCGTCAATGTTGAGCGTGCAGCAAAGTTTGGCGATGAAATCGGTGGGCACTCTATGTCTGGACATATTATGTGTACAGCAGAAGTATCTAATGTTGTTACATCAGAAAATAATCACCAGATCTGGTTTACTTTACCGCAAGCACAGATGAAGTATGTATTCACTAAAGGCTATATAGGGATTGATGGTATAAGCCTCACCATAGGTGATGTGGTCGAAAATCGTTTCAATGTGAATTTAATCCCTGAAACATTACAGCGTACAAATTTAAAAAGTCGTGTTATTGGTGATGTGATTAATATTGAAATAGATCCTCAAACCCAAGCGATAGTTGATACTGTTGAGCGTGTAATGGCAGCAAAATCATAAACGAGAGATTAACTAGACCGCTTAGCGTAACTGGTCTAGTTAATTGATCATGGAATTAGTATTAAAAAATTTGCTCGTCATCAGCATCGATAAATAAATTAATGGTTTTGTGGAGATCATCAACCTGCATATTGATATGAATCGGATTACAGCATGCAGAGCAATCATCATAAAACTCTTGGCTACCAGCGCTTGCATCTAATTCAATGCGTATGATTTGTCCACAATGGGGACAGCTAACGCTTTGTTCTGAATAGTTTTTCATTATTGCACTCCTTCACTCGCAGTCAGTTATCAGCAGCAAATTTAATTTAGGTTATGTTGATAATATTCGCTATAACTAAAAATACTATTGATAGCCTAGACGCTGGCAAAAGCGTTTGCAGGTAAACTTATTTTACTGTGGTGATAATAGCTATCAATGAAAACTAATGTACGACGAAAGATATGCAAAAGCTTATACATACCTTACGTCGACACATACATAGAATTTAATTACTCATCTAATAGATTAAGCTTGGCTATAATGTATTCAGCTTGGCCCATATATTCGCCACCAAAGAGTATGCAGTGATTAAGAATATGATAAAGGTTATAAAGCTCTTTACGCTCTTGATACTCGGGGGGAAGAGGATAGACTGAATTGTAACCCTTATAAAAGCTGTTTGGGAAACCACCGAACAGTTCTGTCATAGCAATATCACATTCGCGATCCCCCCAGTATGTGGCGGGATCAAAAATAATTGGGCCAGATACAGTTAGAGCAGTATTGCCATGCCATAAATCGCCATGTAATAAAGAAGGCTTTGGCTGGTGGTTAACTAAGTGTTTAATGACATTGCTAGTAATAATGTCAATATTACCAAATATAATGCCTCTTTCTTCACATAGTTGTAATTGCCATGCGATACGTTGCTCTGCAAAAAAACGACACCACCGGCGATGCCAACGGTTAGGTTGTGGCGTTAAACCAACATAATTATCAAAATCAAAACCGTATTCAGCTTGCTCACCCCATAAATGCAGTTTTGCTAATTGCTGACCTAATTGATAACCAGCATTATCATCGACTTTTTTTGTTGGTAAATAATTCAGTGTGAGGAAGGATTTATCGCGGCATGTACCAACATGGATATACTGAGGTACTTGAACACAATTGGCTTCATTAAGAATACGTAAACTTTCTGATTCAGTTTCAAAGACAACGAGCTGTTCTTTATCATTGAGTTTGAGAAAAAAACGTTGATCACCATCGCTAACGCAATAGCATTCATTGACATCGCCCCCTTCAAGCGTTTGTCGCTCAATAATCTTAAATGGTCGACCTAGTACATCTGACAGTTGGTGAGAAATGGCTTGCCACATAATCATCCTCCGCACTGAAACTTATGTATACAACTTGTCTATCAACATCTTAGACTATATATCGAGTGAAGAAATGTGAACTCAGTGTGATTTTAGTTACTGTTTTTAAAAACTTAGAATTCAGACGATAGAAAGAACAACAAAAACAAAGTATTAAAATAAACCACCGCATAAAATATATGTTCTTCTTTTTTAAATAAAAAATAATCACATCGTAAAAATATGCGTAAATCTTAGATGGCGATTCAATAAAAAGTAATTAGACACTAATTGATAAAGATACTTACAAAACAAAATGTATTCACGTTGAGAATGCAGGTAATCTACAGCACATTACTTTTAGGAAAAGATATAAAATATGAACCAGAAAATCATACCAACAGACATGACATTTTTTGAACGTTTTGAAGCCGATATTCTTTCAGGAAAAAAGACAATCACTATTCGTGATGAGTCTGAAAGTCATTATGTTCCAGGTTCACAAGTAAAAGTCTCCACATTTGAAGATGGCCGTGAATTTTGTACCTTACAAATCGATAGGGTAGAGCCTATCTTGTTTTCTGAACTAAATGATTTTCATGCTAAACAAGAAAATATGACACTCGATGTGCTTAAAAGCGTTATACAAGATATCTATCCTGGGATAGAAAAACTGTACGTTGTTAGTTACACCCTCGTTGACTAAATTATTGTTATTAATTTAAGAGGATTCTTTGCAATCCTTTTAATCCGTTTGCTATAGTACAGCCTCGCTTTTCTTTTAGTGTGCCGCTCAGTATTGCGGTATCGAAAGTAAGGCGTTTTTTATTCGTAAAAGCTTCTGAAAGCTTTATAAATTCAACATGTGCTACTTGGTGTGTGGCACCACTGTTAAAGGACATTATTCATGCCTGTAATTACTCTTCCTGACGGTAGTCAACGTCAATTCGACGCGCCTGTATCAACTATGGACGTGGCACTTTCAATCGGTCCTGGTCTTGCTAAAGCAACGATCGCAGGGCGTGTTGATGGTGTACGCGTAGATGCATGTGATCTAATTGAAAACGACGCAAGCCTTGAAATCATCACTGCAAAAGATGAAGTCGATGGTTTAGAGATTGTACGTCACTCATGTGCTCACCTATTAGGCCATGCAATTAAGCAGCTTTACCCAGATGCGAAAATGGCTATTGGTCCTACAATCGATAACGGTTTCTACTACGATATCGACTTAGAGCAATCACTAACTCAAGAAGATCTTGAAGTGATTGAGAAGCGCATGGTTGAGCTTGCTAAAACCAAATACCAGGTTGTTAAGAAAAAAGTAAGCTGGCAAGAAGCTCGTGATGCATTTAATGCACGCGGCGAAACTTACAAAATTGAAATTCTTGATGAGAACGTAGCGCGTGATGACCGTCCAGGTCTTTACCACCACGAAGAATACATTGATATGTGTCGTGGTCCACACGTACCTCACATGGGCTTCTGTCAAAACTTCAAACTATTAAGCGTTGCGGGTGCATACTGGCGTGGTAATAGCGACAATAAGATGCTTCAACGTATCTACGGTACTGCATTCCACGATAAAAAAGCATTAAAAGCACACCTTACTCGTTTAGAAGAAGCGGCTAAGCGTGATCACCGTAAAATCGGCAAGCAACTTGATCTGTTCCATATGCAGCAAGAAGCACCGGGTATGGTGTTCTGGCATCACAACGGTTGGACTATCTTCCGTGAGCTAGAAGTATTCATTCGTGAAAAACTAAATGAATACGATTACCAAGAAGTTAAAGGTCCTCTAATGATGGATCGTGTGCTTTGGGAACGTTCTGGTCACTGGGATAAGTACGCAGATGCGATGTTCACAACAAGTTCTGAGAACCGTGAATACGCTATCAAGCCAATGAACTGCCCAGGTCACGTACAGATCTTTAATCAAGGTCTGAAATCATACCGTGATCTTCCATTGCGTATGGCTGAGTTTGGCTCATGTCACCGTAACGAACCATCAGGTTCACTTCACGGCATTATGCGTGTACGTGGTTTCACCCAAGATGATGCGCATATTTTCTGTACAGAAGCTCAAGTACAACAAGAAGTTACATCTTGCATCGAAATGGTGTATGATACTTACAAGACATTCGGTTTCGACAACATTGTTGTTAAATTATCAACACGTCCTGAAAAACGTGTAGGTTCTGATGCAATGTGGGATAAAGCTGAATCAGACTTAATTACCGCGCTTGAATCAATGGAAATTCCATTTGAAATTCAAGAAGGTGAGGGTGCGTTCTACGGTCCTAAGATCGAGTTCACTCTTCACGATTGCCTTGATCGCGCATGGCAGTGTGGCACCGTTCAGCTAGATTTTGCATTACCAGAGCGTTTAGGCGCTACTTATGTAGGTGAAGATAATGAACGTCACACACCGGTTATGATTCACCGTGCAATTCTTGGCTCACTAGAGCGTTTCATCGGTATTCTTATCGAAGATTATGCAGGCTTCTTCCCAACATGGTTAGCGCCTCAACAAGCTGTAGTGATGAATATTACTGATGCTCAGTCAGAATATGTGCAAGAAATTGTAGAAAAATTGAAAAAATGTGGAATTAGAGTCAATGCGGACTTGAGAAATGAGAAGATTGGCTTTAAAATCCGCGAACATACTTTGAAGCGAGTACCTTTCATGCTGGTTTGTGGCGACAAAGAAGTCGAAGCAGGCGTTGTAGCAGTTCGTACTCGCAAGGGTAAAGATTTGGGTAAATTCAAGATTGATGAACTTGTTGCATTTATGCAAGAAGAAATTAGCAGTCGTAAGCTCAATATTGTGGAGGAATAAGGTATTAAAGGCGGAAAAAGAACCCAAGCACCAGTTAAGCAAAACGCGCATCGTCTAAATGAAGAAATTCGTGGCGTACGTGAAGTTCGCCTGACTGGCCTTGATGGCGAATCAGTTGGTGTTGTTTCACTTGATGAAGCAATGGAAGTTGCTCTAGACGCTGGTGTGGATCTAGTTGAAATTAGCCCTAATGCCGAGCCACCAGTTTGTCGTGTGATGGACTATGGCAAGTACCTGTTCGAGAAGAGCAAGGCTGCTAAAGAGCAAAAGAAAAACCAGAAACAAATCCAGATCAAGGAAGTTAAATTCCGACCTGGTACAGACGAAGGCGACTATCAGGTAAAACTACGCAACCTGACTCGCTTTTTAGAAGAGGGCAACAAGGGTAAAGTAACGCTACGTTTCCGTGGTCGTGAAATGGCCCACCAAGGCATTGGTATTGAACTTCTAAATCGTATTAAGAGTGAGCTTGAAGAAATCGCGGTTTGTGAAAGCTTCCCTAATCGAGTAGAAGGTCGTCAAATGACCATGATGCTTGCCCCAAAGAAGAAGTAATAAAGGCATTCAAGTAGCTAAAAGCGCTGCTTAAGCAGCGCTTTTTGTTCGCCCTATTACTGTGATTATTAACTATCAACAATGCGGAGTTATCATCTCATGCCAAAGATGAAAACAAATCGTGGCGCAGCTAAGCGCTTCAAAAAAACAGCTGGTGGCTTTAAGTTTAAGCACGCTACTAAGCGTCACATCCTGACTAAACGTACTACTAAGAACAAACGTCAGCTTCGTCCAAATGCAATCCTTCCTAAGTGTGAAGTGGCTGCAGTTGCTCGTATGCTTCCGTTCGCTTAATCGTTTTTAGTTTTATATTTTATTATTTTAGTTAGGAGTCTCCTATGCCTCGCGTAAAACGTGGTGTACAAGCGCGTGCACGTCACAAGAAAGTTCTTAAACAAGCTAAAGGCTATTACGGTGCACGTTCACGTGTTTACCGCGTAGCTTTCCAAGCTGTTACTAAAGCTGGTCAATACGCTTACCGTGACCGTCGTCAGAAGAAACGTACTTTCCGTCAACTTTGGATTGCACGTATCAACGCTGCTGCACGTCAAAATGGTATGTCTTACAGCCGTCTAATCAACGGTCTGAAGAAAGCATCTATCGAAATCGATCGTAAGATCCTTGCAGATATCGCTGTATTCGACAAAGCTACTTTCACTGTTCTTGTGGAAAAGGCAAAAGCTGCACTGTAATTTCTCAGTTTAGTTTTTAAGTTAAAAGGAGAGCCTCGGCTCTCCTTTTTTCGTTGTATATCATACTTATTTCTTCTAAATATTCACTTCTCTATTGATTTATAGATGGCTTGCAAGTAATAGCTCTAACTGTAAACTCAATTGTTCTATTTGCATTCTATGCTCCATATCTAAGTAAGCTTCATTAGATATTGCTTTTTTAAAAAGAATTAAAAGACGTTTAGTCTTCTCCTTATATTTTTGTCGTTTGATGAGATCTTTGTTTAATTGTTGTTGCTGTTTACTTAATGCAAATAAAGCATGGTGAATAGGCTTTGTGCATTTAGGTTTTAATTGAGGGTTATCTTTTAATATTCTTGGTCTAGAAGGGTGAGGCTCTGGTAGTGGATTGTTAATAAGCATTAAGAAATGTTGATCAGCATCGGTAAGTTGCTGCTTGAGGCATTTTTCATCCTCAAGCAACTGACTCTTCTTTACTTCCAATGTTGTTATGGCTTGTTTTAATTGCGAATATTGAAAGTAGAGGTATTTGAAGGAAATATTCGTCATGGCTGATAGCTATGTTATTCATCGAGCTCATTAAGTAATTTAGCTGTTTTCGCTTCTTCTATTCGATTGATTAAACGATTTGATTCAGATTCATCACGAATAGCTTTACTTAAAGTGATCGTTGCACTGACAAGAAATAAGCTACAAATACTGTAATAGCCTTTCACGATTAAATCGCCCGGTAATTTGACGATACTAATGATCATTGCGATGGTCGCAATGACAAAAGTAGCCTTAGCATACGTTAACCAATAGTTATCTTGTTTTTTCATGTTATATCCTAATTAAATAAAACAGTGTTCGATTATGGTATGTGATATTGCTAAATAATTCAACAGTGTATTTTATTTTTATCAGATATAAAAAAACCAGCACTTTAGAAAGAGGTGCTGGTTTAAAAATTAAAGAAAATAAAACTTATGCTTTAATCATACGACGCTGCTTGTTTGCGCGAGCACGAGTTTTAAATAGAAACGCAAGGAATGGAACTAAAAGAGCGTTAAGACCAATGAAGAATACAAGGTTAACAATGTTAAATCCTGCAGCTGAGTTAATAGGCATTGAATGCGCTAGGCCGTAGTTACCAAGAGCAAGTAATGCGGTGCAAAGGATCATTGCAATTGTTGATATTTTTAATAGTGCAGCTAGATCTTTATTGTTCATCAGAGACTTCCTAACTTTGATTTTGATCATAATTTACACTGAAAAATGTAATTTTAAAACAGGTTTGATAATTAATTTCACTATTTATCGTCAGAAGTATAAAAAAAGCGACGATAATGATTGCGTATCTATATTGATATTTTGTTATCAATTTTGGCTTTTATTTAACAAATAAAAGGGTCTCAATGTTGCTGAATATAGTTTTTGGTCTGTGTTTTAGTGTGTTTAAAACTCATTAATAAAGAGATGAGAAATCCCACAAAGAAACCATTAAAAGCAAAGTAATACAGCACATGTATAGAGTTTATATAAAACTGAGTTATTAACGGTTCTTAAACCATAATAGGCATGCTAGAGAACATACCCATATTGGCCATGATTATGAGGGCAATACAAAGCAGTAATGTGACTCTTAAGATTTTTAATAGTGCTGTGAAATCTTTAATGTCCACTGTTATTCCCTCAAAAAAGACGTAATAAAATTACTCTCAGTAGAGAAAGTTTGATACGTAAAAAATGATAAATAGGAATGCTCATACAATGTAATGATTTTCTTATTGTTAGGCGCTAATTGATTGAAATCCTCAATTTTTGCCGTTCAACTGATAAAGACGTTTTTTTTTCGTCCAAACTTGCGCTTTTAGTACGATTCAATTTGGATTTAGACGCTGCTTTCTTTAGTATGTATCAATACGCGATTTTATATCTCCCTTAAGGACGCCACCTGTGGGTGGATGAGGATACGATGCAACATCTAGACGAGATTATTGCCAACGCAACGGCAGCTATTGAGCAGGCTGATTCATTAGTCGCTCTGGACGAAGTCCGAGTTCAATTCCTAGGTAAGAAGGGTCACTTAACTCTTCAACTTCAAGCCCTAGGTAAATTACCACCAGAAGAACGTCGTACTGCTGGTCAAGAGATCAACAAAGCGAAACAAGCAGTGCAAACACTCCTTGTAGAGCGTAAAGATGGCCTACAACGTGCAGAGCTTGAAGCTAAGCTTGCGGCTGAGACTATCGATGTTTCTCTGCCTGGTCGTCGTATTGAAAATGGTGGCTTACACCCAGTAACACGTACCATTGAGCGTATTGAAAGTTTCTTTGGTGAGCTTGGTTTTACAACTGAAGCTGGCCCTGAAATCGAAGATGCTTTCCACAACTTCGATGCGCTAAATATTGCTGAAGATCATCCAGCACGTACCGACCACGATACGTTCTTCTTTAACCCAGATCTAATGCTACGTACGCACACATCAGGTGTTCAGATCCGTACAATGGAAAATGGTCAACCGCCATTCCGTTTCATTGCTCCTGGTCGTGTTTACCGTAATGACTACGATCAAACTCACACACCAATGTTCCACCAAGTGGAAGGTATGTTAGTTGATGAAAACGTAAACTTTGCGCAACTAAAAGGTATTCTTCACGATTTCCTTTGTAATTTCTTTGAAGAAGAAGTTGAAGTACGTTTCCGTCCTTCGTTCTTCCCATTTACAGAGCCTTCAGCTGAGGTTGATGTAAAAGGCAAGAATGGTAAGTGGTTAGAAGTATTAGGCTGCGGCATGGTACACCCTAATGTTCTACGTTCAGTTAACATCGATCCTGAGAAATACTCAGGCTTTGCATTTGGTATGGGCGTTGAGCGTCTAACTATGCTTCGTTACGGCGTTAACGATTTACGTGCGTTCTTTGAGAACGACTTACGTTTCCTAAAACAGTTTAAGTAAGCACTAGGGGCTAGAAATCTATGAAATTCTCTGAATCTTGGCTACGCGAGTGGGTTAATCCTGCAGTAAACAGCGAAGAGCTAGCTCACCAGATCACAATGGCTGGTCTGGAAGTTGACGGTATTGAAGCAGTTGCTGGTGAATTCACTGGCGTTAAAGTGGGTCAAGTGGTTGAGTGTGCACAACACCCAGACGCAGATAAACTTCGTGTTACAAAAGTGGATGTAGGTGCTGAAGAGCTTCTAGACATCGTTTGTGGCGCATCTAACTGCCGTCAAGGTATCAAGGTTGCGGTTGCAACGGTTGGTGCTGTGCTTCCTGGTGATTTTAAAATTAAGAAAGCAAAACTACGCGGTCAACCTTCTCACGGTATGCTTTGTTCATTCACTGAGCTAGGTATTGATGTTGAATCTGACGGCATCATGGAACTTGCAGAGGATGCAGTATTAGGTACTGACTTCCGTGAATTCCTAGGTCTTGACGATGTTACTATCGACGTTGATCTAACTGCTAACCGTGCTGACTGTCTAAGTATTGCAGGTCTTGCTCGTGAAGTTGGCGTACTTAACCGTGCTGAAGTCACTGAGCCTCAATTTGAGATCGTTGCACCTACAGCTGCTGACACTATTGCTATTGATGTTAAAGCACCTGCGGCATGTCCACGTTACCTTGGTCGTATTGTTCGTAATGTTAATGTTCAAGCTGAAACACCATTATGGATGCAAGAAAAACTACGTCGTTGTGGTACACGCTCAATTGATCCAATTGTAGATATCACTAACTACGTATTGCTTGAAATGGGTCAACCAATGCACGCATTCGATCTTGCTAAGATCGACGGTGGCATCGTTGTTCGTATGGCAGAGCAAGGTGAGAAACTAACACTTCTTGACGGTAACGAAGCTGAACTTAACGACAACACCCTAGTCATTGCTGATAACAAGCAAGCACTAGCGATTGCTGGTATCTTCGGTGGGGAGTTCTCTGGTGTTAACACTGAGACGAAAGACGTACTACTTGAGTGTGCATTCTTCGCTCCTGATGCTATCCGTGGTCGTGCTCGTAGCTATGGCCTACACACTGATTCTTCACACCGCTTTGAGCGTGGTGTTGATGCAACACTACAAATGAAGGCGATGGAGCGTGCAACAGCACTTATCGTTGAAATTTGTGGTGGTGAAGTTGCGCCAATCGTTGAAGCTGAATCAGAAGCTGATTTGCCAAAAGCTGCAACGATTGAACTTCGTCGCACTAAGTTAGACCGTCTATTAGGCCACTCAATTGCTTCTGAGGAAGTGGTTGAAATCCTAACACGTCTAGGCTGTGACGTTGAAACTACAGATGCTGGCTGGAAAGCAACAGCACCTGCGTGGCGTTTTGACATGGCAATTGAAGAAGATTTAGTGGAAGAAGTGGGTCGTATCTTCGGCTACAACAACATTCCAAATCAATCGCCAGTTGCTGCACTAAGCATGAACTTACACAAAGAAGCGAACCTTCCGCTTAAGCGTGTACGTGATCTGCTTGTTGATCGTGGTTACCAAGAAGCGATTACTTACAGCTTCGTTGAGCCTGAGCAACAAAAACTTATCGTGCCTGAAATTGAGCCATTGATTCTGCCTTTCCCAATTTCTGCAGATATGTCAGCAATGCGTTTAAGCTTGTGGACTGGCTTACTAAATACAGTTGTGTTCAACCAGAAGCGTCAGCAACCACGTGTTCGTCTATTTGAAGCGGGCTTACGTTTTGTTCCTGAGCAATCAGCAGAAAACGGTATGCGTCAAGAAATGATGCTTGCTGGTGTGATTGCAGGTAACCGTAGTGATGAGCACTGGGATATTGCAACTAACACTGTAGATTTCTTTGATCTTAAAGGTGACGTAGAAGCCGTACTTGAGCTAACAGCTAATGAAGCAGCATTTAGTTTCAAAGCCGCTAAACACCCAGCACTTCACCCTGGCCAATCAGCAGCAATCGTTGTTGACGGCAAAGAAGTTGGTTTCATTGGTACTGTACACCCAGAGCTAGAGCGTAAGTTCGGTTTGAATGGTCGTACAATCATGTTTGAAATCGAGTGGGCGGCAATTAACACTCGTATGCTTCCTGAAGCGGTAGTTGTATCTAAGTTCCCTGCAAACCGTCGTGATATCGCCGTTGTGGTAAACGAAGATGTATTAGCTGGTGATGTTGTTGCTGCTTGTCGTGAAAACGGTGGCGAGCTACTGACAGATGTTAACCTATTTGACGTTTACACGGGTAAAGGCGTTGAAGAAGGTAACAAGAGCCTTGCAATCGCACTAACGCTACAATCAGCGGAGCGCACATTAGAAGAAGCCGATATTGCATCAGCAGTAGAAGCTATTGTTGCTGCACTTGCTGAAAAGTTCGGTGCATCACTACGTGACTAAGACTCGTCAATAAAAGTTAATAGCGTTAATTACAAAATATTGACGCGTTTAACTCCTTGTTTTTTAAAAGCAGCCAGCAACGGCTGCTTTTTTTTTGATCTTTCTCCAAAAAATTAATAAGACTCTGATTAATAGATATTTTTTACTTTTTCTATGTTTTATAAAATATATAAGATGATAACTGTTTGTTTTTAAATGATTTTATTGTTGGTCTGTTTTGTTTTTATTTCAACTGATTGCACAATGGAAAGTGTGTGAAGCAAAAATATATTAAGAAATTAACGTGAAGTTTACGTAAAAAAGTTGGCGGAAATCAGCAAGTTGGCTTAGACTTGACTCTAGTTGATAAGGAAGTTGAGATGTTAATCTCTTCAAGCACCAACTATAGGTGTTATTAGCCTTATTAACGTAACCTTATTCACAGTAACAAATTGGAATGATGCCAGTGTTGTTACTATACATTCAACATAGTCTTGAGGGAGTTATCTATGGCGCTCACAAAAGCCGATTTGGCTGAGAACCTGTTTGAGAATGTTGGATTAAGCAAACGGGACGCCAAGGATACGGTGGAAGTCTTCTTTGAAGAAGTTAGGAAGGCTCTAGAAAATGGCGAACAAGTAAAACTGTCTGGTTTTGGTAATTTTGACTTACGAGACAAAAACGAGAGACCAGGGCGTAACCCGAAAACTGGCGAAGATATTCCAATTTCTGCGCGTCGTGTAGTCACTTTCCGTCCAGGTCAGAAACTAAAAGCACGTGTAGAAACATTAGAAGTACCTAAATAAGCCCGTTTAACGCTTAGTCAAATCGAAACCCAAGTGAATTTATTCTCTTGGGTTTTTTATTACCTCTTGCTGAGATAAGTGAACCTTCATGAGGCTGTGGGTTGTCATTATGTTGCTATTGTGTTTAAAGTTTGGTGTTTTATACTGGAGGTTAAAGCTATTGGGCGATTGTATTTCATAACGTTTATGTACATGGAGGTAATATGACGTTTGTTGATGAAGTGAAAAAAGGCCGTTTTTTATCGGCAACTTGTGATTTATCATTACCATTCACGGTCGGCGAATGGATATTGGAATCTGGTATTCATTGTAAATTGTTGCAGCGTGGTGTACTACAAATCACGCCGGTAGAGCAAATGAGTACGGCAAAAGATATTGTTTTATCTTCTGGTGTGCATGGTAATGAAACGGCGCCAATAGAATTAATACAACAGTTAGCGGAAGGTATTTTACTTGGGCATATTGAACCGGTTCATCGGTTACTGTTAATTATTGCTCACCCTGAAGCTATTAATAACAAAACACGCTTCATTGATGAAAATATGAATCGTTTATTCAAAGTTCGGAATCAAGAAAGGAACATTGACTGTACGATTGCAAATCAACTGCAAGAGGCTGTAAATAGCTTTTATGGTTCTTCTACAGCTATTCAACCAGAAAAGTGGCATCTTGACCTTCACTGTGCAATTCGACGCTCAGAACACTATACCTTTGCGATTAGTCCATATAGCCATAAGTTATCACGTAGCAATAGTCTGTTTAGTTTTATTCAGCATGCAAAAATAGAAGCGGTGTTATTGGCAAACGATCCTTCTTCTACTTTTAGTTGGTTTAGTGCGGAATATCATGGCGCACAAGCGCTGACGATTGAACTGGGTAAAGTTGCAGATTTTGGCAATAACAATTTAGCGCTATTGGCGCATTTTAGTAGAGCGATGATGAAGTTGGTGACTGAAAGCTCCTTGCCTATTACATGGAATAATGATGTCGAGGTCTACCGCGTTAGCCGCACTCTGCTGAAGCAATCTGACGATTTCAATTTCTCTTTTCCGAATGACTTGCCAAATTTTACATTTTTCGAAGAAGGCACCTATTTAGGTAGCGATAAAGAACAAGAGTTTATTGCGGATGAAAAAGGAGAGGCTGTTGTTTTTCCTAATGCGAATGTAGCTTTAGGCCAACGAGCAGCATTAATGGTAAAAAAAGCACATATCGTCTTTGATGAGCAGATACGGTTATGTGGTTAAGTTTTAAAAAATCATGTTTTTCATTATTACAATCTCATACTTTTGTTCTTTTACGAAGGTTGTAGGGTAGGGGTCTTTTACCATTTTGACGATGGATCGTATGTCTCTTAATGCATTATTAGCCCGTCAGCAATCACGCTGGCGGTTTAGTTTTTGGCTAATAGTTTTACTACTTATTCTTGTTTGTTTTTTTTCCTTATCCGTTGGGGAGTTGTGGATCACACCATGGGCACCTGAAGGCGGCTTAGAACAACAATTACTCCTACAGTTACGTCTGCCTCGGTTATTAGCTGCTCTGGCTATAGGGGCTGCTTTAGCAAGTTCTGGTGCCGTTCTGCAAGTATTACTTGGTAATCCATTAGCAGAGCCGGGTGTATTGGGTATCTCCGGTGGTGCAAGTTTAGCACTAGTTGCAGTATTATTCTTTTTGCCATTTGCACCATCTCCAATGCTTACCATGTTTACAGCGATGGGAGGCGCATTATTATTTACATTAATTCTCGTAGGGCTCTCACGTCGACGTAGTGTTTCAATGACTCGTTTATTACTGATTGGTGTCGCGTTGGGTATTTTGTCTAGTGCTGTTATTACTTGGGCATTTTATTTTAGTGATGATCTTAATATGCGACAGTTAATGTACTGGCTTATGGGAAGCCTTGGTGGGGTTAATTGGCAGCAACTCTCTTTGCTATTTTTTATTGTTCCTGTGTTAGCTGTTTTATGTTGTCAGGGGAAAAAACTCGATATTTTAATGTTGGGAGAGCTCCATGCGCGGCAACTTGGCTTGAACGTAGCGACTCTACGTTGGAAATTGATCTTAATGGTATCGTTATTAGTCGGTAGTGCTGTCGCGTTAGCTGGGATTATTGGCTTTATTGGGCTTGTTGTTCCGCATTTGATACGTTTGATGTTAGGCACAGAAAATCGTTTTTTGTTGCCGTTATCTGCTTTAGCTGGAGGGGTATTATTAGCCTTCGCCGATACGTTATCACGTATTTTACTGCCTTCTGCTGATCTTCCTGTTGGCGTTGTGACTACATCACTGGGTGCACCAGTGTTTATTTGGATGCTTATGCGAGCACAACTGGATTAATAATATGTTAATGATTAATCGTATTGCTGCTGAACATCGATTAGAGCCTTTAACCTTTTCTGTTGATAGCGGTGAGATCGTGCATTTTATTGGTCCTAATGGTAGTGGCAAAAGTACCGCAATAGGGCTTATTTCTGGGTTATTTTCTGCGGCTGGCAATGTCACTTTGGAAGGAATTGATCTAATGGATTATGATCTTGCTTCATTAGCGCGTGTGCGTAGTTATATGTCTCAGCAAGATAAGCCAAATTTTGCCATTCCTGTATACCAGTATCTTCTAATGTCTTTTACGGCGTTGGGTGAAGTAAAAGACGTGATTAAACAAGCTGCAATTGATGAAGTGTGTGGGTATTTAGGTATTGTTGATAAATTATCGCGAAGTATACAAACACTTTCTGGTGGTGAGTGGCAGAGAGTCAGATTAGCTTCCGCTTGTTTACAAGTTTGGCCTGCATTAAATCCCGACGCTAAATTTCTATTACTTGATGAACCCGCTGCATCTTTAGATATTGGCCAAGAAGCGTCTATGTATAAATTGATACGGAAGATTGCGTCACAAGGGATCGCAGTGATTATGGCTAACCATGATTTGAATCGGACATTACGCGAAGCCGACAAAGTGGTATTGCTAGAAGCAGGCCATTGTTTTGCTGTTGGTAGGACGCAGGAGGTAATGATTGTTTCACAGTTAGAGAAGGTATTTAGTACTGGGATTGTAAAAGTGAATTATCAAGGCATTGAAAATTTAGTATTTGTTGATTAGGCAAATGGTATTGATTTATTGATGATATGCAGTAATAAAATGCGACATTTAAATGGGTGATAAAAATTTTTAATTATGATGATTTGTAATCTAAATAGTCATTTTTATTTCACAGGTTAGACTACCATTTTTTCCTGTAAACGTTTGAACTATGCATTGTCCATTCTCACTTCAAGGGGTATGCCAATCGTGCCCTTTAGCTTCGCTTTCATATCCGCAGCAGATTAAACAAAAAGATGATGTGTTACGTAGTTTGTTTTCAGAACATCACCCACAGCAATGGTTAGCACCAGTAGAAAGTGCCATTTCTGGCTATCGTAATAAAGCCAAAATGGTGGTGCTGGGCGCAGCTCATGAACCATGTTTAGGTATTCAAAAGCAGACTGAGGATTCAACGGCAGGATCTAAACCGATTAGTTTGTGTACTTGTCCTTTGTATCCCGCAGATATGCAAGCGTTGTTGATCTATATTGAGCGTTGGATTCGTTGTGCTGGTATTCCACCTTATAACGTAAAGAAAAAGAAAGGTGAGCTGAAATTTGTGTTATTAACACGCAGTGATAGTCGAGGTGAGTTTATGCTTCGATTTGTATTGAGAAGCCATGAGGCTATCGCTCGTATTGTTAATAATTTACCTGAACTAATGGCGGCATTTCCTACGGTAAAAGTTGTATCGGTGAATATTCAGCCTGTACACATGGCACGCTTAGAAGGGGAAGAAGAAATTTTCTTAACCTCTGATCATTATTTATTAGAACAATTTAATCATGTTCCATTAGTTGTAAGACCTAAAAGCTTTTTTCAAACCAATCCAAAAGTGGCAGAGAGCCTTTATGCAACAGCAAAACGTTGGGTTAGTGAGATAAAGCCAGCTTCTATGTGGGATTTATTCTGTGGTGTTGGTGGTTTTGCGTTACATTGCGCTGAAGAGGTAGAGCATGTTACTGGTATCGAAATAGAGCCAGAAGCCATTGAGAGTGCTAAACATTCTGCTGAAATTATGGGGGTGACGAATTTACGGTTTGCAGCTTTAGATTCAACCAGTTTTTCGCAATCAAATAAAAGTGCGCCAGAATTAGTATTGGTGAATCCACCGAGGCGGGGGATTGGTGAACAACTGTGCCAACAACTAAATGATTTCGCACCAAAACATATTATTTATTCAAGTTGTAACCCTTATACGCTAGAGCAAGACTTAGCGAGGTTATCAGGATATAAGGTAATGAAGTTACAATGGTTTGATATGTTCCCGCACACAGAGCATGTTGAAGTTATGGTGCTACTTGAACATATTTAATGTTTATAAGGTAAAAGGGCATAAAGTTATGCCCTTATTTTTATTTGTTATTCAAGTGAGAGTAGTATTCACTTAATAAATGAGTAAGCACTGAAAATTGGCGAGCTATCTCACGGTTAAGCCATAAATAACCATAATAACTAATATTACTGGCATCACTTTGCTCATGGTTTTCTGCCGGAGGTAAAAGTGAGAGCATTTTTATTTCTTCTTGTTTAACAGGTAAAATATGTTGGTCTTCTATTTGAATAGCTAGACGTGAGAATCGGTCTGCTAATTGCTCTTTTGCCTCCATTAGACCAGGCATGTCGTTAATTTTATTCTGTCCTAACTGTTTATCCCACCTTGTGTGTAGCATTGATCCCATCATGGTAAATATTTGTTCTTCTGTCAGCATGATCTCAGTTAAGAGCTGTTTACTGGCAATATTCTCATTTTTAGTATGCGGCTGAAGGCTGGTTTGTTTATCAAGGATGTTTGATAGGGGATTGATATCTATAGGTTGAAAATTTTCTGCCGCTATCTGCTGGTTATGCTGATGATAATAATTGCAGCAGGTTTTGATGAACTGTTGCGTGTAATTAAGATAATGATCCGTCGCACGAGCAGGAAAAATATAGAGGCTACAACAAATAGCAACGATAGCGGCCCAAAATACATTAATTGTACGCCACATTGCTGCATGTAAATCCTCAGGGCCACCGCCAGCAACCACAACAACAGTAATAGCAACAACAAGTGCCGCATAAGAATACTTACCTTGTGTATAGTAAATTGCTGTAACCACCGTAGTGATTAAAATAATGTGGTGGAGCCAACTGTATGAAGTGGGTATTAAATAGAGAGATAAACCTATAATCGCCCCTAATATAGTTCCTGTTATTCGTTGATTAGCTTTGGATAAAACACCACCAAGAAAGTGAATACTGCCCATGATTGTTACTGTAGTAATCAGTGCCCATGAGCCATAAGGTAAGCTAAATATCTGAATAATAAAGACAATAATACTAAGTGCAACAAACACCCTAAACACAAGTAGTTGGCGGAAATATTTGATTGCAAATCGAGAATAATTCTTCATACACAACATTCGTTTAAATTTTCTAAATCATACAAAAAATGTGATTAAAGTCACTATTTAATTATGAGGATTGAACTCGTCATTTACCTGAAACATGTGTCAGGTTGGTGAACGTTTGATAAAAATAAAGGCACTATAGAGTGCCTTTAGTCGGTTTTATTATTAGCTTGAATGGCAATTATTGTGTTTTAAATTGTCCTACCAGTTGCTGCAATTTATGACCCGCATCATCCAGTTGACTTACGATAAGTTCAGAGTTTTTATTTTCTCGAATCAAGTCGGTCACAATATTTTGGATAGAACCCATGTTGCCGCTTATCTCACCTGTTACTGCATTTTGCTCGGTAGAGGCCGCTGCAATTTGATTAATCTTACCATTTATTTCAGTCACAGCTTCTGTGACTGAAATAAGGTTATTTGAAATTTGATTCGTCGAACTTACCGCATCATTACAAGACGTCTGACTTTTATCCATGGCTTGAACGGCTTGTGTAACCAAGTTATGTAATTGGTCTAACATCTCATTAATTTCTAATGTACTGCTTTGAGTACGACTAGCAAGCCCGCGAACTTCATCGGCAACAACGGCAAAACCACGACCTTGTTCACCAGCACGCGCAGCTTCAATAGCGGCATTCAATGCAAGTAGGTTAGTTTGCTCAGCAATATCGCCAATCACTTTTAGTACATTATTAATATTATGCGATTGCTGATTCAGTGCATCAATGTAGCCAGAGGCTTGGGTTACTTCATCTACTAATGTATTTATTGATACTAATGATGTATCCACTTGTTGTTGAGCGATAAGCGCAACATCACTCATTTTTTCAGTACCAGAAGCAACATCGTTTGTGTTCTCTGCTATCTCATTTGCAGCTAGGCTCATTTGTTCAACGGCAGCAACGACTTGTTCAGTCTCGCAATTATGCTCGTTCAGTTTAGCAGTTAAGGCATTAGTTTGATTATGTACATTATGCGCCGTTGTTGTCAGGCTATCTGTCGTCGCTGAAACTTGGGAAATAATGCTTTGTAGTTTATTAGCAAAACGGTTAAATGCTTTTCCAAGTTGTGCAATTTCGTCATTACCTTCAACCACCAGACGTTTGGTTAGATCACCTTCACCATCTGCAATATCATTAAGTGTTTTAACCATACGCTCAACTGGTTTAATGATACGGCTTGTGATCAATAAAATAATCATGGCAGAAATTACGGCTAAAATGATCGAAATAAAAGCGACGGTATTGATACGATCTTTCATATCAGCATGAATCTGTGCTGTGTATTGTTCAACACTGTTATCTATGTCATCTAGATATAAGCCTGTACCAATAAACCATTTATTGTTATTAAGTGTAATCGCATAACTTTCTTTTGGTTGGGCTGGCTGGTTCGCTTTTTTAGGAAAGCTGTATTTAACAAACTGTCCATTATTTTTAGCCGCATTAATTAATACTTTGATGTACGCAACGCCGTTAGCATCCGTCGCGCCAATTTGATCAGTACCTTGAATTGAAGGCTTAAGAGGGTGAGCAACATTTACTCCCTCCATTGTGTAGATAAAAAAGTAACCTGCATCATTGGCTGCAAATCGAATAGGCGTAATAAGTTGGCGGATTTCTACAAGCTGTGTTGCTTCATCACTGTTTTTAGAAATGATATTTTCAATGGCGTGCTTGGTAATAATAACCGCGTCTTTGAGTTCTTGTTGTCTTTCTGAAATAAGCTCTTGCTTATAATGTGCCACATTTTTTGTTAGAGATTGGTTCTCTAAATAGATGACGATACACATCGCTATACCGAGAATAGCGATCATAGGCAATAAGCTTAGTAGTAATAATTTGTGCTTAAGTGTGTTGATCATAATTCCATTTGCCTTATCCATTATTAATCACTGATATGCATACGAGAGCGTTTGCTGTGTAGTATTCACATATAAGTTTATGTAATGATAAGAGAAAAAAATTACTGATAGATGTATCTTTGATATTTATTCAATTAATAGTGCGGTTGTTGCAGACTTTTACATTGGGGGGAATAAAAATGAGGGTTGCATCGATAAAAAAATACCTACCAATGAGGTAGGTATTTTTTTAGAGCATGTATTTATTTTTTGTTTTTAAGGTATGTAATTGTGTTTGCCATATCTTGTAAGCTGTCGTGAGCACTTGTATTTACAAGATATTTGCCATTAATCAGGAATGCGGGCACTGATTGTAATGCAGCATTGCGAACGGTATCTTCAGATTGTTGGAGTAGCTTAAAGATTTCAGCTTGTTGTTGTTTTGTTAATTCATACGGACTTTTTAAACCGTTATCATGGAAGATTTTCGATAATGCGACTTTACGTTGCGCATCTGTCATATCTTTTGGTGAGTCTTGTACGAAAGAAAATAACGCTTCTACTAGTTTATGGCTAGGTTCGTTATTCGTTTGAATCATTGCTGCGTAGAAAATAAAAGCCGCTTTTTGCGCGCTTTCATTGAAAGTCACGTGTACTTGATTGATGTTTTTAGTGTTTGTTAATTTTTGAATTTCTGGCAGCATACCTTCCATATTACGGCAGTGCCCACAAGACAGTGAAAAAATCTCTGTGACAGCGGGCATGTTAGGCATAGGGGTTGGAATTATTGAATACTTATCGCCTTCTTGGGGTGTTTTAGAATCAGAACATGCTGTTAATGTTAGTGCTGCTAATAGTACAACGAAGAAAGATTGGTAAATACGTTTCATTGTGGTCTTCTTTATAGAATTAAATAAAGAGTATTATGGCGATAATTAAATAACATTGCATCGTAAAGTTACAAAATAACACCAAATTGTCTAATGTTAGCGTTATTTTGTTGATGAATAAACGTAAAGAAATAGTGTGAATAACTCAGTGAAAAGCCTATGTTGATGGGGTATTATTGCTGGCTTTATTATTGCTTTGAGTGCTTCAAATGTTTATTGGATTTGATTATGGGACGGCAAATTGTTCAGTCGCAAGAATGGTAAATGGTAACCCCGAACTGTTACCGCTAGAACACAATAATCATTTTATTCCATCAACGTTGTGTGCCCCTACACGAGAGGCGGTATCAGAGTATCTATACCGTTTTATGGGGATATCCCCAACAGACAGTGTTGGAGAGCAAGTATTACGTCGCGCAATGGCTGTTAACCGTGAAGAAGATATTGAAATTTTCCGTGGTGATTTACAGTTTGGTGAAGCTGCACTAAATACCTATTTGTCTGATCCTGAAGAAGTCTATTACGTTAAATCTCCTAAATCTTTTCTTGGTGCCAATGGCTTACGTGACGCGCAGATCAGTTTTTTTGAAGATCTTGTTTGCGCTATGATGGCGAATATTAAACATAATGCAGAGCAGCATCTTCAATCAGATATTACACAAACCGTGATTGGTCGTCCGATCAACTTTCAAGGGACAGGGGGGGAAGCTGCAAATATTCAGGCTGAAAAAATTCTCTCTCAAGCAGCGAAACGCGCAGGTTTTAAAGATGTTTCGTTTCAGTTCGAACCCGTTGCAGCTGGTTTAGAGTTTGAATCAACATTAACTGAGAATAAGACAGTACTTGTGGTTGATATCGGTGGTGGTACTACAGACTGCTCACTCATAGAAATGGGGCCTAAATGGATTAATGAGCAAGATAGAACACAGTCTCTACTTGCACATAGCGGACAGCGTGTGGGTGGGAATGATTTAGACATTCATCTTGCTTTTAAGCAATTGATGCCAGAATTTGGTTTAGGGAGCAGAACTGCACGAGGCATTGATATGCCGTTTAATCAATTTTGGAATCCTATCGCGATTAATAATGTTGCGGCACAAACTGAGTTTTATTCTGAAGCCAATTTACGCGCGTTAGAAAAGTTACGTTATGACGCTGCAGATCCTGCAAAACTAAGCCGCCTTATTCATGTTTATCATGAGACCTTGGGATACCAAATTGTACGACGTGCAGAAGAAGCTAAAATAGCGTTATCTGAGCAAAATAAATATCGTGTTGATATGGCAATAATCAACGACGTATTTGCAGTCGATATTACTGTTAAGCAATTTGCAGAAGCGATCGCAACCCCGACAGATAAGATGCGTGATCTTATCGTGGAAGTGCTAGCACAGAGTAATAAAAAACCAGATGTGGTGTTTATGACGGGAGGAACCGCACGTTCTCCAATTTTGAGGCAGTGTATTGAGCTGCAGTTGCCAGATATTCCTATTGTAAGTGGTAATTTTTTTGGTTCAGTTACTGCTGGATTAGCACGTTGGGCTGAACGTTGTTACCGTTAATTCTAATAAAGTGATAAAAAGGCCTTTGATATGGCCTTTTTATTTGAAAAGAGCTAGGCAGGTTTAGGGGCGTAAGCAGAACACCATCCCTTAGCATTAACAAGCTTACCAGGGAATATTTTACATGGGCGCCATGCCGCGCTTGCATCACCTTCAATAAGCATACAGCTATTACAATTACTGTCACCTTTAGTGGATTCGTTAACATATTTTAGTGCTTTTGCCTGTGGATCATCGGTAGACAAATGTGGAAGTTCAGCCGCTTGGGCCGGTTTTACTAATAGCTTGCTTCCAATACTCAGACCAATAATTCCACCAACAGTCAATTGTAAAAAGCGTCGACGTGAAGATTGATTTTTCATTGCAATGTCCTTTTTTAAGCATATGAGTTTCAACTCATTTAACTTATTAATTATTAAAGTAGGGGATAATCAATAAGTGACCTACGCATCATCTACTACTAATATAGACGAGTGATGGATAAAGCTGATTGTTTAATCTACTTATAGATTAAATCAATATTACGTAAGTAATGTCAAAAAAGATGATTTTTGCTGTGTAAAAGTAAGCAAAGAGTGAAGAATGGGCCTCACAATAGTGAGGCCCATAGATATTCTATTTTATAGTGCTGAAATAGGTTGGCTATTTTCTTGCTTTAATTTTGCGAAAAAAGCCTGTGTTTCAGCAATGACTACGTGGCGTAATACAACGAGACCAATAAGGTTAGGGATAGCCATTAAGCCATTAACAATATCTGCAATTACCCAAATCATATCTAGCTGCATGAAGGCGCCGCCAGCGATAAGTACAAGGAAAAATAACTTGTAAGGTAAAATTGCTTTCACACCGAAAAGGTAAGTAATACAACGTTCGCCATAGTAATTCCAACCTAAAATAGTGGTAAAGGCAAAGAACATTAAGCCAACAGAGACCATTAATGGACCGTAATAGCTCGAATGTAGACCTTCAGCAAAAGCATGGGTTGTCATTGCAGCACCAGCAAAATCAGAAGACCAAGCGCCAGTAACAATCAATGTTAGACCTGTCATCGTACAGATAATGACGGTATCAAAGAAAGTACCTGTCATAGAAATAAGGCCTTGGCGCACACAAGAATCAGTTTGTGCTGCAGCCGCTGCAATAGGTGCGCTACCTAAGCCAGATTCATTAGAGAATACCCCGCGCGCAATACCAGACTGAATAGCAAGCATGATCCCTGCGCCAACAAAACCACCTGTAGCGGCATGCCCTGTGAATGCAGATTCAATAACTAAGCTAATAGCATTTGGAATGGCGTCAAAATTACTCGCTAATACACTGATACAAGCAATGATGTAAAAACCAGCCATGAGTGGAACAACAGTACTTGCAACACTTGAAATGGATTTAATACCACCCAGTGTCACTGTCGCAACCAATACGGTTAAAATAACAACGGTGATTTCTTTCGGTATATTGAAAGAAAGCTGTGCGGCTTCAACGATGGCGTTCGCTTGTGGGAAAGTACCAATACCAAAACATGCAACACCAACAGCAAAAAGTGCGAACAGTTTCGCAAGCCACTTGCTACCCACACCTTTTTCGATGTAGTACATTGGGCCGCCTAAAATTTGGCCGTTACTGTCAACTTCGCGGTATTTTACCGCTAATAAACATTCTGCATATTTCGTTGCCATTCCTAGTACAGCAGCAAGCCACATCCAGAAAAGTGCACCAGGGCCACCAAGTTTAATTGCTGTGGCTACACCAACAATATTACCGGTACCAATTGTTGCAGAAAGGGCAGTACATAGTGCGGCGAAGCTAGAAACATCGCCTTCACCTTTACTATCAGCATCTTTTTTGCCACCAAATACATAGCGCAATGCCAGTGGTAGATAACGGACTTGGATAAAACCAAGACGGATGGTTAAGTACAAACCTGTACCGACTAGTAAGATCAGTAATGGCGGTCCCCAAACAAGACTGTCAAAGGCTTTAAGAAAATTAAAAATTGTATCGTGTAGTGGATTCATTATTCCTCCTTTAAACTTCAAAGGAAGAGATATAGAACAACATAAATGTTGGATGCAGATAATATCTGGTTGCTGCTCTTATCTCCTCTGTCCTTTTGCCTGAGAGTTTCACCCATATAGGGCTTGCTCCTTCGGCGCTCGATTTAACGAGTCTCTCCAGAGGCTCCTCCAACAACAGTCCATACCTATCGTAAAATACGACATGGTGCCTGAAAGATTTACGATTTAATAAATTGAGGGCTCAACTTATTAAAAACGCTTACTTCTTCGGCGGGCGTAAGAGATACCATCATGGTAATTTCTTTTGCCGCTCTCCTGCTGTCTTCATCGGAACTCATATTTCGGATTGCAATGTTAGGGGAATGAAATGTGATTGTCAGCAAAAAAAATGTGCAAACAGTGAAAAAAAGTCTAAATGTGAAAAAAATAAGCGGGTGATGGGGGCAGAAATTTGTTGGTGGACAAAAAACAAGCTTACTTATCGGGAAAGTAAGCTTATTAGTATGTGGGATCAGTTTATATAAACAAGACGTCGTTATTGTTTGAAGTTTTTACTGAGTAATTTTATTAACTCATGGTTGTTATCTGATGTAGCTTCCCAGCCAAAAACGCCACCGAGTTGATGTTTCTTCACATAATCAGCTTTAGCTTGTAACGAACGCTTATCTTCAAAACTAATGTATTCATTTTTCTTTGGGCTAAATAAGACGGCAGCTTCAGCTTTTTCGTCGTAATAGTACTGGTAACCCAATTTTTTATTATTTATTAGATATTTCATAATATCTGAGTAGTTAAAATAACCAGGGTCAGCAATATCTGAACCTTTCTCCATTGTTCCTTTACTACTTAGCCCTTCGAGTCTTTCAGCAGAAGCTTTGTCGACACCTTTCCATCCACGACCATAAAAGGGGCTGCCAATAATGATTTTTTGTCTGTCAACGCCTTGTTTTAATAAAGCGTTTACTTGGTTGTCAACTGACATGTCATCAGGCGTTAAAGGCGTACTATATAAATTGCTATGGTGACCAACCGTAGGACCCCAACTGCCTAAAAAGTCAAAGCTCATTAAGAATATTTGATCGAGATCTTGTGATACTTTTTTCCAATCAATACCGGGTAATGTTTTAGGTGCACCATTTACTGCCGCTGAAAGTTGGTAAGTGCGATTATTTTTTATAGCCAACGTATTTAATTGGGTACGAAGTTCATGAATTAACTTTGTGTATGCAAGACGTTCACTTTCCACATTATCATTGCCTAAGCCTGATAAACCATGTCCACCGGGGTATTCCCAATCGATTTGAATGCCGTCGAAGAAATCATATTTTTGGATTAATTTTATAGCACTATCAACAAATGTTTTTCTGTATTCATCGTTTAACGCGACTGTATGGAAAGGCTCTGATAATGTCCAGCCGCCAAAACTAGGAAGAATAGATAAATTTGGATTTTCGTCTGAAAGTAACTTTAGTTGACCGAAGTTACCACGGTAACTGACTTTACTTGATGTCTTACCTTTTAGTTTCATTTGAAGTGCGGCATAGTCATCTAAGACAATAGCGGTACCTATTGGTTTATCCTTACATTGGGTTTTCATTATTTTTTTTATGTTGTCGGGAGAGGCATCAACAGGTCCGCACACAGCAAGAAAGGCATAAATAACATGCGTTAAATCATTAACAGGAAGCATGTTGGCACTGTAGGGCGTTTTAGGAGTATATACTTTCCAATCTGGATAATAGGCTGCAATAACAGGTGACGAATGCGTTATTGACTGAGCTGCAGCTTGATTGGAAAAAAAACAACTAACAAGAGTTGCGGTAATAACGGAAAGATAATAATTCCGTGAGAAATAACGCATTGATAGATCCCTAATCGCGAAACATAAATTAATATCAAACAAGTATACTATCGTTGTTTGTTTTTATTGAGTTATGTGATTTGTTATATATTATGACAATGATCACAAAGATACACTAAAACGCAAATTTTATAT
>NZ_PYOB01000029.1:0-52879 GCF_003026165.1 Photobacterium sp. GB-1
TTAAGTCTTTAAAATAACTACAGGGGTGTAGCTCCAATTGGCAGAGCAGCGGATTCCAAATCCGCGTGTTGGGAGTTCGAATCTCTCCACCCCTGCCATCTTCAAGAAAGCCTCGTCAGAAATGACGAGGCTTTTTTACGTCTGTATGATTGTAAATTCCCACATAAAGAAAGCCCCACGATAAAGTGAGGCTTAATATGATGATCATTGATAGTGATAAAAGTGACGTAGCCAACGTTCAGCTATCATTATTTCGTCATCTTCACATAATGATTGAATACCTGGTTTAAATTGCGTGGCATCTTTAATGAGCTTTAATCCTGCAAGCATATGAGCCGCTTCAAATAAATACAGAGTTGGATCGCCCATCCCTGTTTTAAAAGGCGTATTTGCTGATTCCCCCCCCGCAAAGAGATACACGCTGTACCCATGACGTGTTTTATATTCTTTGGTTAAATTATTGGTTTTCACTTCGGTGAGTACACCTTGTTGTAATAAATCAGGCAAATGAAGTTCATCATCAGCAGAGGTAACTGTGCTGATAAACATTGGTTGTGAAAGTGCATCAATCATCTCAGGTGTAATTGATTGATTGCCTGTGCAACAAAACAACATATTACAATGTTCGACTAAATATTTGATTGAGCAAGCTTGAATGCCGTCACGAGGAAACTGAGTTAATCTTCTTGGGTCGATATCAGTAACATGAATATTGGTAATACCTTTTGATCTGAGATGTTTTATCACACCGCGGCCAAGGTTTCCCGCTCCGATTACGCCAGTTTTTAGAAAGCCTGAATTATTAATTTTAAGGCCAAATTCTTCTCGTAATATTTGATCGGAATAGTGAACAATACATTCAGAAGCTTCAAAATCTGCTGGCGCTTTGATACTCAGATGGGAAACCGTAACAAGAGGCTTTGAAATTGATTTATTAAGATATTTTTGTAAGCCATTCGCGGTTAACTCAGTAATACCAATGCATTGTTCTTTGAAGGTGTCGCAAATATGTGTAATAGAGGACGAGAAATATCCACCGTGATCAAGAATAAGGAAATGAGTGTCAGGAGTAATATGTTGGCGGATAAACATCTCACAATACTCAATATTTTTTAAATGAGCTTTATTATTGTGAGTCGAAACAACATGACAACGTGGGATTTTCTTTATCGTTGCGAGAAGTTCTGGGTTTGCGCCTACAGTGGCATCTTTGGGAATGAATATAAGTTTGTCTGCGAGCTCGGCAAGAACGTTAATATAGGGTAAAGAGCCTTCATAGCAATGCATGACAGAAAAAATCACAAGATTATTAGGGAGAACATATTCTTGTGAGAGTTTTTTTAGAAATTGATAACCATGATCAGCATAAAAATCAGCACAATATGAATGCGTTAATATTGGACTAGGCACTACTGTTGTTCCTTGAAAAATGCACTAATAAAACGAGCTAAAGTAAGTTATCTACATAGCTATCATTAAAAAGCTGTAGTAAAGCATGCAATAGAGGCTCTTGCTCACGGGACTGTTTACAACATAAACCTAAACTCATCGGCTCTATTGATTCTGTGTTAAACCGTTGTACTTTATCACTAACAGGACTGTTGTTAATAACAACATCGGGCGCTATGCCTACACCACAGCCAAGCGCAACCATACTAACAATGGCTTCATGGCCTGATATTTGGGCATAAATAGAGGGTGTTATTTTCTTTTTCTTGAACCATTTATCAGCACGGGTTCGCGCAGGTCCAGATTCTGGCAGTATAAAAGATAAAGATTTCCAATCTGGATCATAAGTTAAGCTTTTTTGTAATGTGGGTGATGAGATTAATGGCCCAATCAACGACATCTGGATTTGATCAACTTCGATGTAAGTTAATTTAGACGGTAGGGTGTCTGGTTTAGCAGCAATAGCGATGTCGACATCACCGGATAGGACTTTCTCTATTGCGAGGGCAGGATCCCCTGTTTGAAGTTGAATTTCGATATGGGGATAAATGACGCGAAACTTATTTAAGATATTAGGAAGGTGGCTATAGCTTGCCGTCACCGAACAGAAGAGGGTTAATTTCCCTTGTAGCTGAGAATGATCTTCCTGTAATTCACTTTTTAATTCGAACCAATTACTCACAATTAAAGATGCGACGGGAAGCAATTTCTTTCCAGCTAGCGTTAATTCAACACTGCGATTATCACGCATAAATAAGGTTTGGCTTAACTCCTCTTCGAGACGCTGAATAACGCGACTTAATGCCGAAGGGCTGATATGCATGGCTTGTGCTGTTTGGCTAAAGTTATGGGACTCACAAAGGTGAATAAATAGTTGCAGATTTTTAATATTCATCATCCATGTTGCACAATTTGCAATTAGTTGTTGTGAATATAGCACTTTGCGCAACAAATTACCTGATCTACTATCAGGTTATTCGACAATAATATGTCGACTAAAGGATTTATTTTTTCACGGAGTTTGTTGTTATGGCTAATTATTTTAATACCCTGAACCTACGTCAGCAGTTAGATCAACTAGGTCGTTGTCGTTTTATGGATCGTGCGGAATTCGCAACAGAAGCTGATTACCTTAAAGGTAAGAAAGTGGTGATTGTTGGTTGTGGTGCGCAAGGTCTAAACCAAGGCCTAAACATGCGTGACTCAGGTCTAGATGTCTCTTATGCGCTACGCCAAGCGGCGATTGATGAGCAACGTCAATCATTTAAGAATGCAAAAGAAAATGGGTTTGAAGTAGGTAGCTACGAGCAACTGATCCCACAAGCTGATTTAGTGGTAAACCTAACACCTGATAAGCAGCACACGAATGTGGTTGAAACGGTTATGCCATTAATGAAGCAAGGTGCATCTCTTGGTTACTCACACGGTTTCAACATCGTTGAAGAGGGCATGCAAATTCGTAAAGACTTAACCGTTGTTATGGTTGCACCTAAGTGTCCAGGTACAGAAGTTCGTGAAGAATATAAGCGTGGTTTCGGTGTGCCAACACTGATTGCTGTTCACCCAGAAAATGACCCACAAGGTGATGGTCTTGAGATTGCTAAAGCATGGGCGGCAGCAACAGGTGGTCACCGTGCGGGCGTACTTGAGTCATCATTTGTTGCTGAAGTAAAATCTGATCTAATGGGTGAGCAGACGATCCTGTGTGGCATGCTACAAGCAGGCTCTATTGTTTGTTACGAGAAGATGATTGCTGATGGCATCGCACCAGAATACGCAGGTAAGCTTCTGCAGTACGGTTGGGAAACAATCACTGAAGCACTGAAGTTTGGTGGTGTATCTCATATGATGGATCGTCTATCAAACCCAGCTAAAGTAAAAGCGTTTGACCTATCGGAAGAGCTAAAAGATCTGATGCGTCCACTTTACAACAAGCACATGGATGACATTATCTCTGGTCACTTTTCTAGCACTATGATGGCTGACTGGGCGAACGATGATGCTGATCTTCTTGGCTGGCGTGGTGAGACCGCTGAAACACAATTTGAAAACTACCCATCTTCTGATATTCAAATCAGTGAGCAAGAGTACTTTGATAACGGCATCTTGATGGTTGCTATGGTACGTGCAGGTGTTGAGCTGGCATTTGAAGCAATGACGGCATCAGGCATCATTGATGAGTCAGCATACTACGAGTCGCTACACGAACTACCACTTATCGCGAATACTATTGCACGTAAGCGTTTATATGAAATGAACGTAGTGATCTCTGATACCGCAGAATACGGTAACTACCTATTTGCAAACGTGGCAACACCTCTACTTCGTGAGCAGTTCATGCCAAAAGTAGCGACGGATGTGATTGGTAAAGGCTTGGGTGAGACATCTAACTTTGCTGATAACCAGAAGTTAATTGAAGTGAATGAAGCGCTGCGTAATCACCCAGTAGAAGTGATTGGTAAAGAGCTACGTGGTTACATGAAAGACATGAAGCAAATTGCTGTTGGCGGTTAATTTTAGCGTTGATTAAATAGAAAAAAGCCCGGTTTATACCGGGCTTTTTAATGTCGGAATTTTCAAATTAAGCGTTATCGCTTTTCGCTTCAGCATCAAGTTTTGCTTCAAGCTCTGCCATTTTTTGCTCAAGTTCATTAAGCTTCTGTCGAGTACGAAGGAGAACCTGAGTTTGCACATCAAATTCTTCACGGTTCACGACATCTAATTTACCCAATTGCGCTTGGATCACTTGTCGTACTTTTTGCTCAACGTCATTGCCGAGCTCTTTTACTGGCTGTGGCATTGCGTCTTGAATTTGCTTAGCTACTTGCTCAAGCTTCTTTGGATCAAACATGATTCGCTTACTCCGTTGCGAGAATCGTTATTCTTCTATTGTAATCGTCGTACTAGCTAAAATAAAAGGGCGCGGAAGTTCCAGCGCCCTTTTTCATTTATTTATTACTTAGAAATGGCTATCTGTTGCATCGTCATCTTCAACGAATACAGGTAGCGGTTTGTGTTCGCTTGCGAGGAATGTATAGATAACTGGCAGAACAAACAAGGTAAACAATGTACCGATAGAAAGACCGGCCACGATAACGATACCAATACTAAAGCGAGAGGCTGCACCTGCGCCTGATGCGTAAAGTAGTGGAACCAAGCCTGCAATCATCGCACATGTTGTCATTAGGATTGGACGAAGACGTATCTTCGCGGCTTCCATGACCGCTTCTAAGCGATTCTTACCATGGTATAACTGTTCTTCTTTTGCTACTTCACAGATCAAGATGCCGTGTTTGGTTATCAAACCTATCAAGGTTATCAAACCGATTTGTGAGTAGATATTCAAGGTCGTCGCTCCCCATGCCAGTGCGATTAACGCACCACAAATAGCAAGTGGAACTGACACAAGAATAACCAGCGGATCGCGAAGTGATTCAAATTGAATCGCAAGTACTAGGAAGATAACAGCCAATGCTAAACCGAAGGTTGCGTATAGTGCATTACCTTCTGTTACGTACTGACGGCTCTCACCAAGGTAGTTATAGCTATAACCTTTAGGGAGAACTTTTGCTGCTTCGGTATTTAACCAACTTACCGCTTCACCAATGGATGTGCCAGGGGCTAATACGCCACTGATGGTTGCTGCGTTTTGCTGGTTAAAGCTTGGTAACGTTGGTGGGGTTGATTTCACCGTGATGGTTACTAAGCTACCTAGTGGGATCAGATCACCAGTATTGGTTTTCACATAATAGTTGTTTAAATCATTTGGATTGAAACGATTCTTACGCTCAACCTGTGGGATCACCTTGTATGAACGACCTAAGATATCAACACGGTTAATATCACCACCGGCTAACATGGTACTTAATGTGTTACCGATTGATTGCATCGTCACACCATAAGCGCCTGCTTTGTCTTTGTTGATATTGATTTTCATATCTGCCGAGTCGTACTTCAAGTTAAGATCTGAGTAGACGAACATCGGGTTGTCTTTCACCTTAGTCAGCATATCAGATGCCACTTGGAACAAACTTTTAAAGTTATTCGGCGTGGTGATCACGAACTGCACAGGGAAACCACCGCCAGCACCAGGCAAGCTTGGCATTTGGAACGCAGCCACTGACATTTGAGGAATGTCTTTGATTTTCTTAGCAACCTCATTTGCCACTTCGGCTTGGCTCTGATCACGCTGACTCCAAGGTTTCAAGGTCGCTAGACCAAAGGCTTGGTTAGATGCAGGGATACCGGAGAATACCTGTGCATACTCTACGCTCTTTTGATCGGTTAGCACCTTGTTAACTTGGTTCATGGTGTCTTCAATGTAATCCAAGTTTGCGTTTGATGGCGCATTACCTTGGAATACCACCACACCATTATCTTCAGCTGGTGCCAGTTCACTTGGAATGAACTTAAATAAGAACGGTAAGCTCGCAAATGCACAAATTGCAAATACAATCACGACTGAACGCATCTTCATGATGCCACCTAGCATTTTTTCATAGCGTAGGGTGAGGCGATCAAGGAAGCGATGCACTGTTTGTTCAAATTTATTTGGCGCTGCGTTTTCTTTCAGGAAGTGGGCACACATTACCGGCGATAATGTTAGTGCGATGATCCCTGAAATAAATACGGCGCCCGCGAGTGTTAATGCAAACTCTTTAAACAGCGAGCCTGTTAAGCCACCCATTAATGCGATAGGTGCGTATACCGCGCCTAGGGCGATAGTCATCGAAATAACCGGAACGGCAATTTCACGGGTACCAATAATGGCAGCACGGAAAGGGCTTTGTCCCATTTTCATGTGACGCTCAACGTTTTCAAGAACAACGATGGCGTCATCCACCACCAGTCCGATGGCGAGTACCATGGCCAGTAGTGTCATGAGGTTCCAAGAAAAACCAAACATTTGCATCACGAGGGCGACACCAACAAGTGATAGCGGGATCGTGATGATTGGGATCAGTACCGAGCGTAGTGAACCGATAAATAGGGCTATCACCACTAATACAATCACGGCTGCTTCAAGGATGGTTTTAATGACCTCATGAATCGAGTCGTTAATCGCAATCGTTGAATCGTACATCACCGTCATTTTGATGGTGCTTGGCATATTACGTTCAATGGTTGGCAGTAGTTTTAGCACATCGGATGCAATATCAATTGGGTTTGCACTCGGCGCTGCTTGGATAGCGGCGACTACGGCTTCTTGACCATTTGCTGTCGCACGGTAGCTGTCACTGCTTCTTGATAACGTTACTTTAGCAATGTCACCTAAGCGAGTGACTTGACCATCTTTACTAGTAACAACTAACTTTTCTAGTGTTTCAGGACTATTTGATTGCGTGTTAGCGCTGCCGTTATAAAGTACAAAGTCGTTATTAACCTGACCAACAGCAGATTGGTAGTTATTGGCTTTGAGTACTTGAATAACATCGGCAGCTGATAGGTTAAATGCCGCCATCTTTTGTGGATCTAACCAAACACGTAAGGCGTAAGGAACACCACCGTACATATCGACTTTAGACACACCGTTAACGGTAAATAACTGTGGTTTAACCACTCGCTCAATGTAGTCAGTGATTTGACTCGAGTTTAAGCTCTTACTGGTGAAACCTAAGTAAAGCACACCGGTATCACCACCTGTTGATAAGGTGATCGTTGGATCTTGGGTTTCTGTAGGTAGTTGTGAACGTACTGAGTTTACCTTCGCCAAAATGTCAGCCAAGGCTGCATTGGGGTTGGTATTCAGTTTCATTTGTACCGTAATTGTCGACATCCCCAAGGTACTTTGGGCGGTGATGTAGTCAATATTATCGGCTTGGGCAATGGCTTGTTCTAAGGGCTGAGTAATAAAGCCCTGCATCAGATCGGCACTTGCACCGTAGTAAGCTGTGCTTACGGTTACTACGGTGTTGGTCATTTCTGGATACTGTCGAACCTGCATTTTGAAAATCGCCTGAAATCCGAGCAATGCGATCATTAAACTGATCGAAATTGCGAGGACTGGGCGTCTGATAAATATATCAGTAAAGCGCATACTGAGTGTTCTCCAATTACAACAGTGGGGTTACGGCTGGAGCTTTAAGTGCATCATTTTCAACGATATGTACTAGCGTCTTATTACTTAAACGGATTTGACCTGTAGTAACAATTTGCTCGCCAGCTTTAATACCAGAAAGGATTCGCACTTGATTACCATGATTTTGACCTGTGGTTATCACTGTTTGAATTGCACGTAATTTACCGTCTTGTTCTTTTAGTACGTATACCGTGTCACCGTATAAGGTGTAAGTAATCGCAGTTTGTGGGACGATAATTTGATCGGGAATGGTTGGTAAGATCACGCGTGCACGAGCAAACATACCGCTACGTAATTTACCGCCACTGTTTGGAATATCTGCTTGAACTTGGATTAGACCTGTCTGGGCATTTACTGCCGGCTCAATCGCTGTGATTTGCCCCTTGAAGTTAATATCTTGGTAAGCATCGACATTGATATCTACTTCTTGACCAATTTTAATCTTAGAAATATCTGTTTGAGGAACCGTAAAGCGAAAACGCATGGTACGGGTATCTTCAAGGCGAACAATTTGCGTACCCGGTTGAATGTATTGACCTAAGTAAACATTACGTAAGCCAACTTCACCAGTAAAGGGTGCCACGATATCACGGCGTTGGATTGATTCTTCTAACGATTTGATCTGTGAGACAAGTGCAAGGTAATTAGCTTTTGCTTCATCAAGGTTTGATTTAGATACCGAGCCTTTACGATATAGATCTTGGTAGCGCTTGTAGGTAGCCTCTACTGCCGGTAATTTCGCTTTAGTACTTTCTAGGCTAGAGACTTCTACATTAGAGTTAATTGATACTAACTCTTGACCGGCTTTAACATGCTGACCTGATTCAAATGCAATTTTGCTGATCACACCTGAGGCTTCAGAAGTTAATGTTACACCTTGTACTGGTTCAATAAAACCAATCGCTTGAATGGCTGGATACCAGTTCTCTCCTTTTGTTGTCATCGCCGTAACTGGATAATTGGGCTCTGGCATATTTGCCATGTACTCCGCGATTTTTTTCTGTTTGAACAAGTTGAAACCAATGACGCTCCCGAATAACAGGAGGACAAGAAGTAACACGACTATCCATTTTTTCATTGTAAAGTTTGCTCCGGTTTTACGCTATTAATGCAGAATGATGGCGTCCCACGAAGCATTGATTACTGCTTCAAGTTCGTCATCGTTGATCTGTAAACCACCATTGATTTGACGTCGAGCTAGGTTACAACTCGTCTCAAGGCTCAAAACACTCAGAACCTCGTTATCAATATTTTTAAATAAGCCGCAGGTTTTTCCTTCATTAAACATAGTTGCTACGGAAGAAAATAATTTTTGGCTTAAGTGCTTCTGCTCTTGTCTACTGCGACAAGGCAGATTTTGGAACTGACCCCGAATGATCAATGGGGCATCACCATTTAGTGTCATATGCCATAAATTAAGCCACATGGTGCGATAACGCTGCTTAATTGGCATGGTATCGACAACATTGTTACTAATTTGAGCGGCGATATAACTTAAAATATGATCATGTAATTGGTTGAGTAAGTCGTCTTTATCGTTGAAGTAACGATAAATAGTTCCTGCTGCAACATTGGCTTCTTTAGCCACCATTTGCATTGAAAGGCCGTGAAAACCAAATTCAGCAAGTAGCTTTTCTGTCGCTGCCAATATACGTACTTTTTTCTCATTCATAGTGGTAATCATATTTGGGGGTGCAATGAATGAACGCTCGTTCATTATTGTAGATAGTCACCCTTGATACGCAAGTTTTTAATATGGCTTTTGCACAATATTCATTGATTATTCAGTTTAAGTTATATGCTAGGCGAATGGTGGCTTTGAACTTATTTGTTAGATGTTATAGGTGTTGCTTTTAGAGGAAGTTAGAGGTAAAAAAACGCACACCCAAAGGCATGCGCTAATTTATTTTTCGGAGGAAGTATTACTCGGCTACTTGCTCTTTATTGTCGGTATTTTTCTTTTTGCCGCGGCTGAAAATACGCTCAACCACCACAAAGAATATTGGAATAAAGAAAATCCCAAGGAATGTTGAACTTAACATACCGCCAAGTACTGCAGTACCAATCGCATTCTTACCGCCAGAGCCTACACCAGTACTGATTGCCAATGGCACAACACCGAGACCAAATGCCAGTGATGTCATGATAATCGGGCGCAGACGTACACGAACAGCGTGGAGTGTTGCTTCAACCAGTCCAGCGCCTTTTTCGTAGTACTCCTTAGCAAATTCGACAATCAAGATGGCGTTCTTAGTTGCCAAGCCAACTGTGGTTAATAGACCTACTTGGAAGAACACGTCATTTGGCATACCACGAGCGTTCATGGCCAGTAGTGCACCGATGATCCCAAGTGGCACGACTAATACCACGGCAAAAGGAACAGACCAGCTTTCATACAAGGCTGCAAGTACTAAGAATACAACTAAGATAGATAACGCATACAGCATAGGTGCTTGGTTACCTGATAGACGCTCTTCATAGGATAAGCCATTCCACTCAACACCGAAGCCTGGTGGTAATTGTTTCACCATCTCTTCAATATCAAGCATTGCCTGACCTGTACTGTAACCTGCAACTACGCTGCCCTGAATGTTGACCGCAGGTGTCGCATTGAAACGCTCAAGTCGAGGTGATGCGTATTTCCATTCACCCGTCGCAAATGCGGAGAATGGCACCATTTCACCTTTGTTGTTACGGACATACCAGGTATCTAAATCCGTTGGTTTCATACGATATTGTGCATCACCTTGTACGAACACTTTTTTCACACGTCCGCGGTCGATGAAGTCATTCACATACGAACTACCCCAAGCGGTACCCAATACTTGATTCACCGATTGAATATCAATGCCGAGAGCACGAATTTTGGCTTGATCAATATTGATTTGGTACATCGGTGCATCTTCTTGTCCGTTAGGACGAACCCCAATAAGGTTTGGATTTTGTGCCGCTAGAGCTAATAACTGGTTACGCGCCGCGATCAGTTTATCGTGTCCTTGGCCGCTTCTATCTTGGAGATAGAAGTCAAAACCACTGGCAGTACCCAATTCAATCACCGCTGGTGGCGCAAATGAAAATACCAATGCATTTTTGATTTGATGGAAGTAAGCCATTGAACGATTAACGATAGATTTTACATCCATTCCTGGTAACTGACGATCTGACCAATCTTTTAATCCAACAAAGGCCATACCCATGTTTTGACCACTACCGGCAAAACTAAAGCCTGACACACTAAACACACTAGCGACGCTATCTTTTTCTTGAGTTAGGTAGTAATCAGAGACTTTATCCATCACCTCTTGGGTTTGTTCTTGGGTCGAGTTAACTGGCAAAATAGCCTGACTAAACAAGATACCCTGATCTTCATCAGGTAAGAACGAGGTTGGCATACGCATGAAGATCCAACCGACAGCAACGGTTAGGCCAAGGAAGATAAACATCACGCGAATAGAGCGCTTGATCATCGCCGCAACACTTGATTCATAGCGCTTGGTTAAGTTATCAAAGGTGCGGTTAAACCAACCAAAGAAGCCTTTCTTCTCTCCGTGCTCTACCGGTTTTAGCATGGTTGCACACAAGGCAGGGGTCAAAATCACGGCCACCAAGACTGAGAGCGCCATGGCGGTAACAATGGTTATTGAGAACTGACGGTAAATAACCCCTGTTGAGCCTGACATAAATGCCATAGGAACAAATACAGCAGAGAGGGTTAAGGCAATACCGACCAGTGCGCCCGTGATCTGATCCATCGACTTACGTGTTGCTTCAACGGCATTTAAGCCTTCTTCATGCATCACACGTTCAACGTTTTCTACCACCACGATAGCATCATCAACCAGCAAGCCGATGGCAAGCACCATCGCGAACATGGTTAAAGTATTGATGGAGTATCCCGCCAGAGACAGCACCGCAAAGGTACCTAATAGTACAACCGGAACCGCAATAGTTGGGATCAAGGTTGCACGGAAGTTCTGTAAGAACAGGTACATGATGATAAACACCAGTGCCACCGCCTCAAACAGTGTATGAACAACCCCTTCAATCGATTTTTCAACGAATGGCGTAGTATCGTACGGGTAAACCGCGGTTAAACCTTCAGGAAAGAAAGGTTTTAGCTCTTCAACTTTCGCTTTTACCGCTTCTGCTGTCGCAAGTGCATTAGCCCCTGTAGCGAGTTTTATACCTAAACCACTAGCAGGTTTTCCGTTGTAAAGTACTTGAACTGAATAACTTTCAGCCCCTAATTCAACTCGTGCAACATCACTAAGGTGGACTGTTGCGCCAGAAGAGTCAGATTTAACAATAATGTTTTTAAATTCTTCTGGTGTTTGTAAGCGGCTTTGTGCGGAAACTGTCGCGTTAAGCTCTTGGCCTGGCAGAGAAGGAGATGCACCAAGTTGACCTGCCGAGATCTGTGCATTCTGCTCTTTAATTGCCGAAATAACATCAATACTGGTAAGGTTATATTTGGTCAGTTTTAAAGGATCTAGCCAGATACGCATCGCATATTGTGCACCGAAAGTGGTGATTTCACCCACACCCGGAACACGACTCATAGGATCGGCAACATTCGAACTGATATAGTCCGAAATATCGTTTTTATCCATTGAGCCATCTTCAGAATAGAAACCAACAACCATCAAGAATGATGAGCTTGCTTTGTTTACCTTCACACCTTGTTGTTGCACTTCCATTGGTAACAGAGGAAGGGCTGATTGCAGTTTGTTCTGCACCTGTACCTGAGCGATATCAGGATCCGCTTCAGCATTAAAGGTGAGGGTAATTTGAGTATTACCAAAGCTATCACTGGTGGAGGATAAATAGCGCAGGTTATCGATACCTGTCATACGTTGTTCGATAACCTGAGTAACGGTATCTTCCATGGTTTTTGCGTTTGCGCCAGGGTAGCTAGCGCTGATCACCACCGTAGGTGGTGCAATACTCGGATACTGCGACACTGGCAATTTGAGAATTGACAGTACCCCCGCAAGCATCACGATAATTGCGATCACCCAAGCAAAAATAGGGCGATCGATAAAGAAACGAGCCATATCTTATCTCTACTTTTGTGGTTGTGTGTTATCGGCTATGGTCGGTTGAACCAAAGCACCTGGGCGAACTTTTTGTAAGCCATCAACAATGACTTGGTCACCATCTTTTAAGCCTTTGGTGATACGCCATTGGTTATCAATCACTTGTGCTGTAGTTACAAGGCGAGATTCCACTTTGTTTTCGGCATTAACAACCATGACCGTTGCTTCGCCTTTACTATTACGGGTAACGGCTTTTTGTGGAACCATGATAGCTTTAGGATCGGTACCTGTGTTTAGCACTGCGCGAACATACATACCCGGAAGTAAGATACCGTCTGGATTTGGGAATTCAGCGCGTAATGTGACAGAGCCTGTATTAGGATCAACGTTGACTTCAGAAAACTGTAATACGCCGTGATGAGGATAAACCGAACCATCTTCTAGGATAAGTTCAACATCAGCATTCTGGCTAGCTTGGAGTTCACCTTGCTTTAATGCCGCTTTTAAACGGAGTAATTGCGCACTAGATTGAGCAATATCGACATTAATGGGATCTAACTGCTGAATAGTTGCAAGTACTTGAGCTTGCCCTGCATTAACTAATGCGCCAGGAGTTACAGAAGATTGACCAATACGACCTGAAATTGGGGCTTTAACTTTGGTATAATCCAAATTGATTTTGGCTGTATTGACGTTTGCTTTTGCTACTTCAAGTCCTGCGATAGCAACTTTATAGGCAGCTTGGTTATCATCGTTAGTTTGTTTGCTGAAAGCACCGCGTTCTACTAGCTTTTTACTACGAATAGCTAATGCTTTTGCTGATTCTAACGTTGCTTGTGCCTTGGCAAGTTCTGCTTTAGCACTTAAGTAAGCGGCATTATAAGTTGCAGAGTCAATGTTATAGAGTGATTGGCCTTTCTTTACATCACTACCTTCGGTAAAACCACGGTTTGTGATAATGCCAGAAACTTGAGGACGAACTTCTGCTTCTAAATAAGCTTTGCTTCGACCGGGTAATTCCACGCGGATTTCTTGTGGGTGAGATGTAATGGCAATAGTACCGACGGGGATACTTTTTGCTGCTTGTTGCGCAGTATTTTCTGCCGCATTCTGATCACAAGCTGTTACCCATAGTGCCATACTGACAACCATGGCCATTTTTGCGATTTTCCGCATGAAATCTCCTAATTTTAAGCAATATAACCGAGCGTAAATATCCAAATATATGGATTTACAATAGAGTAACCACTATTTACCATTTTGTAACCTATGATAACCGTTTAAACACAGAACGGTTATTTTTGGCATAAAATAGAGTTTCTACCATGGAGTCACGTAGAAATTACTATTTATACCTTTAGGGGATTGTTAATCATTACGTATGATTTTTTGTGATTGGTCTGAGTTTTAGTATTTGCTAAATGAATAAAACTCAAGTTTAAAGTGAATGTATATGCACCTTTTTAAACGAGCGTCAGGATAACGAATGAAACTGAACCCAAGGCAAACAGAAGCAGTAAAATACGTTTCTGGGCCATGCTTAGTACTTGCTGGTGCAGGCTCTGGTAAAACCCGTGTGATCACTAATAAAATTGCTTATTTAGTACAGCAGTGTGATTACAAAGCACGCAATATTGCCGCGTTGACTTTTACTAATAAAGCGGCACGTGAAATGAAAGAGCGTGTAGGGCAAACATTGGGACGTCAAGAATCGAAAGGGTTGATGGTTTCTACCTTTCATACTTTAGGTTTGAATATCATTCGTCGTGAATATAAGCATTTAGGTTTAAAAGCCAGTTTTTCACTGTTTGATGATCAAGACCAAATGGCGCTTCTCAAAGAGCTCACCGAAGATGAGCTTGAAGGCGATAAAGATTTATTAAAGCAATTAATGTCCTCTATTTCTAATTGGAAAAATGACATGTTATCGCCAGCCGATGCGGCAGCACACGCCCGTAGTGAGCGCGATCAATTGTTTGCACATTGCTATGAAATGTACCAGCGTCAAATGAAAGCCTATAACGCATTAGATTTTGATGATTTGATTTTACTGCCTGTTTTGTTGCTGCGAGATAACGCCGAAGTGCGTAAACATTGGCAGAACCGTATTCGTTACTTGCTGGTGGATGAGTATCAAGATACCAATACTAGCCAATACTTATTTGTAAAACTATTGGTAGGTGAGCGTGCGCGCTTTACTGTGGTTGGTGATGACGATCAGTCTATTTACTCATGGCGTGGAGCGCAGCCAGAAAATCTAGGCTTGCTGAATAAAGATTTCCCTAGTTTAAAAGTGATCAAACTCGAGCAAAATTACCGTTCGACCAGCCGTATTTTGCGAACAGCGAATATTTTGATCGCTAATAACCCCCACTTATTTGAAAAAGCCCTTTTCTCTGAGATCCCTGATGGCGCGATGCTTAAAGTGATCACAGCGAAAAATGAAGAGCATGAAGCAGAAAAAGTGATTGGTGAACTCATTGCTCATCGCTTTATGAATAACACCGCTTATAAAGATTATGCGATCTTGTATCGAGGTAACCATCAGTCACGCTTGTTTGAAAAGTCGCTGATGCAAAACCGTATTCCTTATAAAATTTCAGGTGGCACATCATTTTTCTCACGTTCTGAAATCAAAGACATCATGGCGTACTTACGTCTACTGACTAACCTCGATGATGACAACGCATTTTTACGTATCGTCAATACACCACGTCGAGAAATCGGCCCAGTGACACTCGAGAAGCTTGGGACATACGCTAACATGCGTGGCAAAAGCTTGTTTGCCGCGAGTTTTGAGATGGGGTTAGAGCAACACCTATCAGGTCGAGGTTTAGAATCACTGCAACGCTTTACCCATTGGGTTAATCAATTAGCAGATAATGCTGAACGCGGTGATACGGTGGCGGCTGTGCGTCAATTAGTGCGTGATATTCATTACGAAGATTGGCTATACGAAACCTCACCAAGCCCAAAAGCTGCTGAGATGCGAATGAAAAACGTCTCTGATTTATATAGTTGGATCACCGCTGATTTAGAAGGTGATAACTATGATAATGAAGAGAAAACCTTAAAAGAAGTGGTGCAACGTTTAACCCTACGCGACATGATGGAACGAGGGGATGATGATGACGATGCTGATCAAGTACAACTTATGACGTTGCACGCCTCTAAAGGGCTGGAGTTTCCTTATGTGTTCTTAGTGGGGACAGAAGAGGGGATCTTGCCGCACCAAACCAGCATTGATGAAGAAAACGTTGATGAAGAACGTCGCCTTGCATATGTTGGGATCACGCGAGCACAGCGCGAACTAACCTTTACTTTATGTAAAGAGCGTCGTCAGTATGGCGAGCTAATCAAACCTGAGCCAAGTCGATTCTTGTACGAATTACCACAAGATGATTTGGAGTGGGAAAGTGAGCGCAAACCTGTTTCTGCTGAAGAGCGGATGAACAAAGGGCAAGCGCATATTGCTAATATTCGCGCGATGTTTAAAAAGTAACCCTACAAAATAGCGGCCATATAAAAAGAGGGTGAGCATTAATAATGCTCACCCTCTTTATTTATGATTGAGAAATTTATGGTTGAGAAAAATTATAAGCCAGCAATCATATAATTAATTGCGGCAACAATTTCTTCATCACTACAATCCATACAGGCCCCTTTTGCAGGCATAGCCTTAAAGCCATTAATAGCATGATCGGCTAACACATCTTTACCTTGGGCAATACGAGCAGACCAATCACCCGCATCGTCTTTCTTTGGCGCCCCCATGACACCAGAAGTATGACAAGAAGCACAAAAAGTATTATAAACGGCATCACCATTACGTGGAGCTACTGTGACTTCTACAATAGGGGCTTCACCTTCAAGATGTAATGAACCTACAGGTTTAATGCGTTCAGCAATAGCTTCATCTGTCATGTCGTCAGCAACTGTGGGAGCTGCAATGGTGAATGCGACTACAGCAGCGAATAAAAATTGTCGAAAAGAAAAATCCATGGCGTTCACCTTATACTTCCCAATTGTATTTTTAGTTGTTGTTATCTTTATGCGCAGCTAATGTTGAAATTGAACGGTTAATGTTTTTAAATGATTATATTGTTGCATATTTGTTAGTATATCGGGTTGTGCTGTAGGATCAAACTTGTGCGCTGTATTTGTATGATACGAATCAATAGTTATTTGAGCATAAAATCAGCGAGCGAAAGAAAAATAAAAAAAAACACTTGCCGAGAGGCGTTCTGATCCGTAATATTCACCCCCGTCGATAGGGCAAGGCGCCCGTAGCTCAGCTGGATAGAGCGTTGGCCTCCGGAGCCAAAGGCCGAAGGTTCGAATCCTTTCGGGCGCACCATTTAAATGGTCGTATTGGCGGAAGGTAATACATTGGTGGCTATAGCTCAGTTGGTAGAGTCCCGGATTGTGATTCCGGTTGTCGCGAGTTCAAGCCTCGTTAGCCACCCCATATTATAGAGAGTTGATACGTCAGCTTTCTGGCTTTTTTAAAGCCCGCTTGTTTATTCAAGCACACAGAATTAAGTCGGTGAATAGCGCAGTTTGGTAGCGCATCTGGTTTGGGACCAGAGGGTCGGGGGTTCGAATCCCTCTTCACCGACCACTTATAATGGTGGCTATAGCTCAGTTGGTAGAGTCCCGGATTGTGATTCCGGTTGTCGCGAGTTCAAGTCTCGTTAGCCACCCCATTATTTAGGTTATCTTATTAAGAAGCCTTGGCATTAAAAGCCTAAAACATTGTCGGTGAATAGCGCAGTTTGGTAGCGCATCTGGTTTGGGACCAGAGGGTCGGGGGTTCGAATCCCTCTTCACCGACCACTATTAAGAAAACCGTATCGAAAGATGCGGTTTTTTTTCGTCTATAGAAAAGCTTAAGTCGCTCAGTGTTATTGATTAGATCGCCAAGGGTCGGGGGTTCCCTGATATTAGAACCTTGCTCTTCACCGACCATCATTAAGAAAACCGTATCGAAAGATGCGTTTTTTTTTCGTCTATAGAAAAGCTTAAGTCGCTCAGTGTTATTGATTAGAGCGCCAAGGGTCGGGGGTTCCCTGATATTAGAACCTTGCTCTTCACCGACCATCATTAAGAAAACCGTATCGAAAGATGCGGTTTTTTTTCGCCTATAGAAAAGTCCAAGTAGCCCAGTGTTGTTGATTGGGGCCAGAGAGGTGGAGGATTCCCTGATGTTAGAGCTTCGCTTTTTATCGTTCCTAATGAAGGAGCTGTATCGTAATCGTAGGTTTTCTTCGTCGCCAATCTGATTTTATGTGGTGATAGATTTTAATAAATTTCTAATTATCCACTTATATATCTAGTAAATTAAAATTTTTGGTTGTTACTGTTGTGTATTTTTATGAAAGCAGTTGATGTTGTGATTATGTAAATCGTGGTAGTTGTTGTTAGTGATAAATTATTCATAACTTGTCTTTTGTTTTTTTAGGAAATAGTGATTATTTTGATGATTTTGCATGATATTGCTGTTTTTGTGGGTGTTTTGCATTGAAAATATATTTAGGTGGATATAGTTTTACCGATAAGTAAAAGTGAATAATTATTCGATAATTCACATTTATTATAGTTTTTTGCTTTGAAATGTTGCTTTTGTGTGAAATATTTGACAGATTGATAGGCCGACATGCCATAGATGAATGTTCTGGTGTGGAAAGGATTCAAGTTTTTATATTGGCAGGATCTGCCAAGCAATTGAGGTCGGTCATGGCTTTATTAGAAGTAAAAAACCTTCGGATAGAATATCCATCCCGCCATGGGGTGCATGCTGCGGTGAAATCATTGTCGTTTTCTATTGAGCGCGGTGAAATTGTCGGCGTAGTGGGTGAATCTGGTGCGGGTAAATCAACCGTCGGCAATGCGGTGATTGATCTATTGAGTCCACCAGGACAAATCGCTAAGGGTGATGTGTATCTTGATGGGACAAAAATTTCAGGGCTGACGCCAGAGCAAATGCGTCAGGTACGTGGCGCTAAGATAGGGTTTATTTTCCAAGACCCAATGACATCGCTAAACCCGCTATTTACGGTTGAACAACAACTCACTGAAACTATAGTAACCAATTTACAAGTCACTCAGCAGGAAGCGTACAAACGTGCATTAACGTTAATGGAGCAGGTGGGTATTCCGCAACCGGAATTGCGCATTAAGCAATACCCTCACCAGTTTTCAGGCGGTATGCGCCAACGTGTCGTGATTGCTATCGCGCTGGCAGGAGAGCCTGATTTAATCATTGCTGATGAGCCTACAACAGCGTTAGATGTTTCGATTCAAGATCAAATTTTGACGTTGATCCGTGCGTTGTGTGTTGAGAAAAACGTCGGCTGTATGTTGGTTACTCACGATATGGGCGTTGTCTCGAATGTGACTGATCGCGTTGCAGTAATGTATCGCGGTGACTTAGTCGAGCTCGGCACCACAGAGCAAGTTTTACACCGTCCAGAACATCCATATACTCAAAGCCTAATTTCAGCTGTTCCACGTTCAGATATTAAATTACAGCGTTTTCCATTGGTGAATTATATCGAAGCGGCAGAAGAAACGCCGCCATTAGATGTTAAAAATCATTGGTTAGGGCAGCGCCAAGAGCAACGTGATTATTCAGGACCATTGTTGAATGTAGAGAACGTGAGTTTGCGCTTTGTGACCAAAGATTCTTTCTTTGAAAGTCGTCGGGAATATGTTCAAGCCAATAATGATGTCAGTTTCCAAGTCTTTGAAGGTGAAACCTTTGGCTTAGTGGGTGAATCTGGCTCTGGTAAATCAACCATTGCTCGTGTAATTGCTGGTTTATACCCGCCGAATGAAGGTCGGGTGACATTTGAAGGAATGGATCTAACGGCGCTGAAAAGTGAAGCTGACCGTCGTCCTTTCCGTCGTCAAATGCAGATGGTCTTCCAAAACCCCTATACCTCGATGAATCCACGGATGCGTATTTTCGATATTATTGCAGAGCCTATCCGTTTTCATAAATTAACCGAGAACGAAGCACAAACCCGTCAAATTGTGCATGATTTATTGGATCATGTTGGATTAGGACGTGCCTCTGGGGTGAAATATCCTCACGAGTTTTCAGGCGGTCAACGTCAACGTATTTCTATTGCTCGTGCTCTCGCAACACGTCCACGATTGTTGATCTGTGATGAGCCAACATCAGCTCTGGATGTGTCTGTTCAAGCACAAATTTTGAATTTACTTAAAGATCTGCAAGACGAATTGAATTTAACCATGCTGTTTATCAGCCATGACTTACCCGTGATCCGTCAAATGTGTGATCGCATTGGGGTGATGCAAAAAGGTACTTTGCTGGAAGTGGCGAAAACTGAACAGCTTTTTACCGATCCTCAACATGAATACAGCCAACATTTAATTTCACTAATGCCAGAATTTAAAGGGATTAGTCAAAATGGATTAAAGCGCGCTTAGTCCACATCAACAAACATTACTCGCGGGAGAGGTCCCGTGCATAAAGGAGTTATGCAATGAAAACCATCAAGAGCAAATTAGCCGTAGCATTGATTGCCGCGGGGTTAAGTTTTAGTGCTACTGCTGCAGAAATCAAACTGGGTTACGCTTCGGATCCTGTTTCATTAGATCCGCATGAGCAGTTATCAGGCGGTACGCTACAGCTATCTCATATGGTGTTCGATCCTCTTGTTCGTTTTACCCAAGATATGGATTTTGAGCCGCGTCTAGCGGAAAGCTGGGAGCGTGTTGATGATCACACGTTCCGTTTCAAATTGCGTCAAGGGGTGAAATTCCATTCGGGTAATCCACTTACGGCGGACGATGTGGTATGGACATTTAATCGCCTGCAAGATTCGGCAGACTTTAAAAAGATCTTTGCCCCGTATTCTGAAATGAAGAAAGTGGATGACTACACGGTTGAGTTGATCTCGAAAGGAACCTATCCACTGGTACTACAAACTGCGACATACATCTTCCCAATGGACAGCAAGTTCTACACAGGGAAAACCGCTGAAGGTAAAGATAAAGCGGAAATTGCGAAACACGGTAACTCATTTGCTTCTACCAATCTTTCAGGTACCGGTCCATTTATCGTTACAGAGCGTGAGCAAGGGGTAAAAGTTGAATTTACCCGTAATGCAAATTACTGGGATAAAGCGTCAAAAGGTAATGTAGATAAGCTAACACTATTGCCTATCAAAGAAGATGCAACACGTCTTGCAGCGTTGCTTTCTGGTGGTGTTGATATGATTGATCACGTTGCACCTAATGATCATAAACGTTTGAAAGAAGCAAAAGATGTTGATCTGGTGACACTACCGGGTACCCGTATTATCACGTTCCAAATGAACCAGAACAGCAATGAAGCGTTGAAAGATGTGCGCGTACGTCAAGCGATTGTACATGCGATTAACAACGAAGGCATTGTGAAGAAAATCATGAAAGGCTTTGCGACTACGGCAGGTCAACAGAGCCCAGTGGGATACCAAGGTTACAATGCTGATTTAGTACCGCGTTATGATGTGAAAAAAGCCAAAGAATTAATGAAAGAAGCGGGCTATGCCGACGGTTTTACATTAACCATGATGGCACCGAATAACCGTTATGTGAACGATGCAAAAGTAGCGCAAGCGGTAGCGGCGATGCTGTCTAAAATTGGCGTGAAAGTCGATCTCAAGACCATGCCAAAAGCGCAATATTGGCCTGAGTTTGATAAGTGTGCGGCAGACATGATGATGATTGGTTGGCATGCCGATACTGAAGATTCAGCGAACATGACAGAGTTCCTAACCATGACGCGTAATGAAGAAACAGGTCAAGGTCAGTACAACTGTGGTTTTTACTCTAACCCTGAAGTCGATAAGTTGATTGAAGCGGCGAACGTAGAAACCGATCAAGCCAAACGTAAAGTCATGCTACAGAAGGTAGAAGCGACGTTGTACAACGAAGCGGCGTTTGTCCCACTGCATTGGCAGAGCCTTGCATGGGGCGCGCGTTCAAATGTACACGCGGCCGATATTGTTAACCCAATGGAACAGCCTTACTTTGGCGATCTTGTGGTCGATGAAAAGTAAGTAATGTTATAGCGAAAGCGACAGTGCCGGAGCTTGCTCCGGCACTTTTTCAGGAAGAAAGAGAAGGGGCAGGGAATGTTTACGTTTCTGGTCAAGCGCCTGTATCAGGCACTGATAGTGATGTTTGTGATCAGTTTGGTGGCCTTTGCCATCCAAGATAACCTTGGCGACCCATTACGAGAGTTGGTGGGGCAATCTGTATCAGAAGCAGAACGACAACAATTACGTGATGATTTAGGACTTAACGATCCGTTTATCACCAAATACAGCCGATTTTTAGCTAATGCGGTACAAGGCGATCTTGGCACGTCTTATACCTTTAAAAAGCCTGCCACAGAGGTGATTTTAGACAAGTTAGTTGCCACCTTAGAGTTAGTTTTTGGTGCCACAATTATTATTGTCTTGGTCTCTATTCCGCTTGGCGTGTACTCCGCGATTCATCCCAATAGTTTCTTAACCAAAGCCATTATGGCGTTCAGTAGTATTGGTATATCAATTCCCGTTTTCTTAACTGCCATTATGTTGATGTACGTCTTTTCTATTGAGCTAGGTTGGTTACCTTCGTTTGGTCGAGGTGAAACCGCCAACTATTTAGGTTGGGAGTCGGGGTTCTTTACCCTTGATGGCTTAAAGCACCTTGTGCTGCCATGTGTTGCCTTAGCGTCGATTATGTTGCCGTTGTTTATTCGTTTAGTGCGCTCTGAAATGTTAGAAGTGTTGAGCTCTGAATACATTAAGTTTGCGAAAGCGAAAGGGCTACCGATGAAAAAGGTCTACTACCAACACGCCTTAAAAAACACCATGCTGCCGGTATTAACGGTTGGCGGGGTGCAGATCGGTACCATGATTGCTTACACCATTTTGACTGAAAGTGTATTCCAATGGCCAGGCACAGGATTACTGTTTTTAGATGCCATTAACCGTGTTGATACCCCACTTATCACAGCTTACGTGATTTTTGTTGGCTTGATCTTTGTTGTAACTAATACCATCGTCGATTTGCTCTATGGATTGGTTAACCCGACTGTAAACCTGACTGGCAAGGGAGAGTAAGTCATGAGTAATACACTAGCTGCACCAAGCCGTTGGGAGCGTTTTAAAAACTCCGATATTTTGTATTATTTTAAGAAAGACAAAGTGGCGATGGTGTGCTTCGCTGTCTTTCTAACGTTTGCCACCACGGCATTGTTTGCACCGTTTATAGCGCCGAGTAATCCGTATGATTTAGCGTCGATAGATATTATGGATTCAGAGTTACCGCCATCATGGATGGAAGATGGTGATGAGAATTTCTTACTTGGTACCGACGATCAAGGCCGTGATATTTTATCGACCATGCTTTATGGTGCGCGTTTATCACTAACGATTGGTTTACTTGCTGTTGCACTGCAAATGACACTGGGGATCGTGATTGGCTTAACTGCGGGTTATTATGGTGGCCGTGTTGATAGTTTCTTGATGCGTATTGCCGACGTGCAGTTGTCATTCTCGACCATGATGGTGGCGATCATCGTTTCTGCGATTTTTCGTACCGCATTAGGTGCTGAAACCTATGCGCAATATGCGGTGATCATGCTGGTGATGATCATTGGTATTGCTGAATGGCCTCAGTATGCACGTACAGTGCGAGCTTCGGTATTAGCCGAGAAGAAGAAAGAGTATGTTGAAGCGGCAAAAGTCATGGGCTTTAGAGCGCCACGTATTATGTTCCGTCATATTCTGCCAAACTGTTTATCACCGATCTTAGTGATATCAACGGTACAGGTGGCGAACGCCATTATGTCAGAAGCGGCCTTGTCATTCTTAGGCTTAGGTTTACCGGTAGATCAGCCATCATTGGGTTCACTGATCAGTATCGGCTTTAAATATATCTTCTCTGGCGCGTGGTGGATCACCGTCTTCCCAGGTATTTTGCTGGTGGTATTAGTACTGGTAATCAACTTGTTAGGTGATTGGTTACGGGATGTGTTTAACCCGAAGATTTATAAAGGTTAATGAGCTGACGTTTAGATAGTAAAAAGGCGACCTATTGGTCGCCTTTTTTGATTTGTATTACTTGCTTGATGCTTTCCACTTTGTCAGTAGATCTCTTGCGAATGCTTCATTAGAAGCAAACATACCAAACATGTTTTTAACTGTACTGTCTTCTGTGATCAGTAAATTACGATCTTTGGCAATGATCTTGAAGTTCATATCGTTATCGCCGTCTGGGAAATCGATAAATAGGTTATCGTTTTGAATTGCCCAACTAAGCTCCATTGACTCACCGTTTTCTTCAATCGTCACTTTATCAGTTGTAAAGCGCATTGTTGCTAACATTGGATCAGGGTTATAGGTTGTAGAGTCATCTGCAATAAAGAAGAAAGTCTTATTCGCAAAGGTTTCAGCATAAACAGCTTCTTTCTGACGCAGATCTTTCTTACTCCACAGGATTAGATCACCGTCATTTTGTGGTACAGCGAGTGAGACGTCTTGAGTCATGTAGATGAAAGTATCTGCTTCACCATCAGAAACGATAGCGTCACCGTTGATCGTAAATTCACCTGTCGATGTTTTACCTGTGTTGTAGCGTGTCATTTCTAGCGTGTTAGCAGAGATAACTTTTGCGTAATCAATACCTTCTTGAGTCGCATATGCTTTATTTAAGCTTACTGCCCACATTTCTTCGTTAACAGCAAAGTAGCTTGCAGTGGTGTAAATGGCTTTACTTACTGCTTGGCCTTTTTCATCAAATTCAATGTTGATGGTGTTCAAATCTTCTTTGTTGTTAATTTTTTCATCTAATATTTTGCTGATGTCAGTGGTTGTTTTAACGAGTTTGTCGGCATCGATAGCTGCAATGGTCGTTGGTAGTGTGGTTGTAATTGAACGCGCAATCGCATGCACTTTCTGTGCATTATCATCACTTTCTTTTTGTGCAACATAATCACCAGCAATGGTGTTAAGTGGCAGGTTTAGCTCATCTGCAAGGGCTTCTAATGTGGTGTCTTTTGTGTGTGCCATTGTAGTAAAAGGCGTCACTGAAATAGTGTTATTCTCAATATTATCACTTGCAGAAACGATGTATTGGAAGTCATTGCCTAACTTACCACTCTTATCTGAGTCACTAGTCACCGATGCTTTTGCTGATACTATGATATTGAATTTAGCATCTTCTTTGCTAATTTCAGCTTTACCGTTTTTGTCTGTCTTAACGTTTAACTGTTCATTAGTGTCACATACATTATTGTCGTTACGGTCAATACAGATATTTGCGTTGGCTAGGTAACCATCGATAGCTTGAATGGTGATAGTGCTAGTATCTGGCGTTGGTTGTTCAGTATCAGGCTTACCAGTGTCAGGGTTGCCTGTCTCAGGAGATGGATTTTCAACATCTGGTGCTGTTGGCGTTGAAGATGAATCGTCGTTACAGCCAGTAAGAGTTAGCGTCGCAAGAAGGGATGCTGCAACAAGAGACAGTTTAAATTGCATGATATAGATTTCCTTAAACAATATGCACAGTTAATCAGCCGAAAATAACATTAAAACAGTGATTTATAGTTGATTTTTCGATATGTTTGCAATTAAGGAAAATAAAATCAATGGTAAAAAAGTGCTTATTCTTATGATGAATACTATATTTTATAAAATGCGATAAGATTAACGAAATTGCTGGCTGGCATTAAGTCTAATGCTTTAGCTACATCAATATTTTGATAATAAAAAAGGCGACCAATGGCCGCCTTTTTTATCAGTGAAACTCAAATTTAGAATAGTAAATGTGCCATGCCTGCAATCACAGGCAAGGTGACCAGTGTACGTAGGATGAAAATTACAAATAGTTCCCACGCTTTAACGGGTACTTTACTACCGATCAGCAGTGCACCAATTTCAGACATGTAGATAAGTTGTGTCACTGACATTGCTGCGATGATGAAACGGGTCATATCGCTTTCAATGGTCGACGCCAAAATAGATGGCAAGAACATATCTGCAAAACCTACCACAATCGTCTTTGATGCTGCTTCCGCTTCAGGAATGTGCAGCAATTCTAAGAACGGAATAAATGGCATGCCAAGGTAATCAAACAGTGGTGTGTTCTCTGCTATCACCAGTGCAATAGTACCAATAGCCATTACAACAGGCAGTACGCCAAACACCATATCTACGGCATTTTTCACACCATCTAACGCAATTGCTGGAATACTTTTAACTTCAGCTGCTTTCTTTAGTGCTTGGTGTAAACCGTAAGAGAAAACGTTGTGACCTTGTGGCACATTTTCATCATGTTGACTCTCTGTTGTGCCATCAATGTAGATGTTTTTCTTACGTGATAGTGGCGGTAGACGAGGCACAATAATTGCCGCGACAAGACCAGCAAGGCATACCGTTAAGTAGAACGGTGCAAACATGTGCTCTAAGTTAACTTGCGCGATCACGACTAAGCTAAAGGTAATAGATACCGCTGAAAAGGTTGTACCAATAATGGCCGCTTCACGTTGGGTGTACATTCCCGATTCGTATTGCTTACTGGTCAATAATACGCCTACCGAGCCATCACCTAACCAAGATGCAATGCAGTTAACGGATGAACGGCCAGGCAAACCAAAAATCGGACGCATGATACGAGTAAATAAAGTGCCGAAAAATTCCAGTAGACCAAAATTGAGTAGAAGCGGCAGTAGCAAACCGGCAAAAATAAATACTGAGAATAGAACAGGTAGTAAATCGTTTAATACAAGACCGCCTGTCGCGTCGTTACGAAACATTACAGGGCCAATATTAAAGTACGCCATAACAGCAAAGATAGCACCAAGCTGTTGAACCACAAACCACATTGGTGATGGGTTTAGTAAGCCATTTAAAAAACCATTGCGTGTAATAAACCCTGGCTTAAACACTTTAGTGATGATCGACATGATAGCTGTAAAGCTGATCACGCCTGTCACAATCGATGTCAGTGAATGTTCAAACTGCGCTTGAATAGTTTTCGCTAAAACAGCGATAGGGATTGTAATGTCACCATTAAAATTAATCGGTGCCATAAAAAGAAAAACACCAATTAATGATGGGATAATGAACATTAGCCAGGTGTTTAAGGTGTTTTTAGGTGGTGCTACTGCTTGGTTATGCATCTTGATTTACAACCTACTGATAGAAACTGCCGAATAAATAGGAATACCCTCTATAGACCCTGTGAGAATAACTATTCACTGGTTTTCCATATTTAGGGAGGGAGAGATTACATTCTTTTAATAAAGCATGGAATAGTTGACTGGTAAAAAATGGTTAATTATGTAAATGTTTTTTGATTTTATTCTGATTTTTATGTGTTTAGTAAACGTTATGATTTAACAAATTAATAAAAATTAGTGTGTTATGACTATTATACTGTGATGGGTATTTGACTCATTATTCTAGAGGTTCTAGATACTCTTCTCATTTGCGCAATATTATTACTTATATGTAATAGTGTTTTTGCTTTGGTAGGGATTATGTTTTTCTTTGTAATGGTTATAATGATGACATTAAACAATATGTTGTATTTATTGCTTTAGCTTAATTATAACGTTACCAATTTATTGAGGTTTGCTATGACAGAACAACATCATAATCATTTTCACGTTGGTCAAATTATTGAAAATCATCCATTTGCAGCGGGAGATGGTGCTGTTCTGGAAATGTTCCGCAATGATATGACGAATGTTGTTTTTCTTGGTTTAGAGAACATTACTGAAGATGAACAACAACTGCTTGCTGAATCAGGTGCTGAGTTTGGTGTATTAAGCACTGAAAATGGCGGTTGTTTAGTGGTACTAAAACTCGGTGATCTGGCGTTTGATATTCAGTTTAATGCTGCGGTGATCCCTAATGAGTTTTTTGCACAACCTGCTGAAGATACAGCTTCATTAACATTAAACATGATGGCTGTTGATACACAAAGCAATGAAATGAAAGTGATCCGTGAGTTTTCATTGCCAGCAGAAGTTAGCCATAAATTAATTGATGTGGTTAACAAGCAGCGTGAAATCGAAGATGTGATGGCTGTGAATGCAGAAAACATGCATTTACTAAACACTATCAGCACTGAAGAGTTGCTAAAACAAATCACGCTTACGCAAATTCAAAGTGTGATTGCGCCAAGCTGTAGTTGTGGTCATGATCACCACCATCATCACTAATTAATGAATATATTTTAAAAAAACATCGCCTTTGCGCGGTGTTTTTTTTCGTCTTAATTACGCTTACGCTGTCGTGATTAAAAAACGTCAGGCCAAAGATTCATTTTGAGTGGTAGAGGGTATATAGCAAAAGGGCTTTGAACATGCCGTTCAAAGCCCTTTCTAAATTCTTTTTTCAGTAAGGTATTTTAATGCTTACTTATTGTTGCCGTTTTTGTATAGAGAAGAAAACGCTGGAGTGTATAGAGCAACAATTTTATTTACGATGCGAGTCATGGAATTACCTATAAAGTTTAAGCTGTTTTTACTGTACAACCTTCGCCCAACCCTAAGATATATAGGCATTCAGTCGTGTTTCGATGCGCGAATTATAGATATTTTTGGAACATTGAAAAATGAAAAAAACTAGTGTTTTAGTATTAGTTTTACTAATGAATTGGCGGTGTGTGTTAATAGGTAAAAATACGCTTTTAAACTAAGCTCTTTCGGTATCGTTGATAAAAGCAATAGCATAAAAAAGGCGATGTATTTCACTACATCGCCTTATCTATATTAGGTTCGTGTTAATGCCTAGCGCATTGTCACAAATTCCTCAGAGCCTGTTGGGTGAATAGCCACAACGCTATCAAAATCAGCTTTTGTTGCGCCCATCTTCATCGCGACACCAAAGCCTTGGATCATTTCGTCAACCGCGAAACCAATACCGTGTAGACCGACTACTTTCTCGTCATCGCCTGCACAGATCAGCTTCATCTTACATGGTTGACGGTGCGCAGTAACTGCGGTGTACATTGCTGTGAAGCCTGACTTGTACACTTTCACGTTTTCTTCGCCGTATTGCGCAATCGCTTCAGCTTCAGTAAGACCGATAGTACCGATTGGTGGGTGGCTAAATACTACTGTAGGGACTAATTTGTAGTCCATCTTCGCATCAGGTTTGTTGTTAAATAGACGCTCAGAAAGCTGACGACCTGCTTTAACTGCTACAGGTGTTAGTTCGATACCGCCTTCCATGATGTCACCGACACAGTAGATACCAGGAACGTTAGTTTGTTGGTATTCATCCACTTTGATGAAACCACGGTTATTGGTTTCAACACCCGCAGCGGCTAGGTTGATGGCATCTGTAGTTGGCTCACGACCGATAGCCCAGATCAGTACGTCAGTATTGTGTGATTCACCGTTTTCAAAGTACAGCGTGATTGAGCCGTCTTTTTCTTTCACTACTTCTTTTGGCACAGATTGCGTATGTAACGCTGGCCCTTCAGCTGCCATAACTTCAACTAGCGTATCTACAATCATTGGATCGAAGCTACGTAGTGGTGATTCTTTACGTACGAATAAGTGCGTATCTGTACCTAGTGCATTTAATACACCAGCGATTTCAACGGCAATGTAACCTGCACCAATGATAGCGGCACGTTTTGGTTGCTCTTTTAGTTCGAAGAAACCGTTAGAGTCGATACCGTAGTGTGCGCCTTGGATTGCAGGAATTGATGGACGGCCACCAACAGCAATAAGAATGTGATCAGCGGTGTAGTGTTCACCGTTTACTTCAACCGTTTTCTGGTCAACGAAATGGGCAAAACCGTTGATCACTTCAACTTTGTTATTGCCTAGTACATTGTCGTAAGAAGTGTGGATACGGCTGATGTAAGCTTCACGGCTTTCGACCAGTTTGCTCCAGTCAAAACCTTTTACATCAACATTGAAGCCGTAATCTTTTGCGTAAAGGTGCATAGCTTCAGCGATTTGAGCACCGTGCCACATCACTTTTTTAGGTACACAACCTACGTTTACACAAGTACCGCCGAGTGCTTTTGCTTCGATAATCGCAACTTTTGCACCATACATTGCAGCACGGTTTGCCGATGCAATACCGCCGCTACCACCGCCGATACAGATGTAATCAAAATGCTTTGCCATGACTTTACTCCATTAATATTCGTTATATTCGTGACGAGCTATTGAGCTAGTGTAATAAAGATTGGGGTGCCTGACGAGGATTTAAAATCGGAAAATACGATTGATTTGCTATTAAATCATCGGAAATTGAGATTGTGGCACGAATTATCTGGTACAGGCAGCATACACTGCCTGTATTTAAAGGGAGGAAATATTGCCAATGGAGCTTATTCAGGCACAACCCATTTAACGGTGTGGTGACCATGATTAGGCGCAATGGCTTGCTGTAACCAAGGTAGAATGTCACGCATTTGGCTTTCTAGCTTCCAAGGCGGGTTAATCACAATCATGCCTGATGCTGTCATACCGCGCTCTTCACTATCAGGCTCTACACCCAGTTCAATTTGTAAGATTTTTGGGATATTTAAATCTTTTAAGCCTTGAAGCATGTTGTCGATAGTTTCACGATAAACCACAGGGTACCAAATCGCATAGGTACCTGTCGCCCAACGTTGATGGCTTTGCTTGATCGCTTTTACTACATCTTGGTATTCATGTTTAAGTTCATAGGGGGGATCGATCAGTACCACACCGCGACGCTCTTTCGGCGGTAGGGTCGCTTTTAAGCGAGCAAAGGCATCTTCTTTATACATTTTTACTTGGCGATCGCCACGGAACTCTTGCAGGAGTAGAGGGAAATCACTTGGGTGAAGTTCGGTGAGTACCATACGGTCTTGATCACGGATTTGTGCGCGTGCCACTTTTGGAGAGCCAGGGTAGTAACGCAGCTCTTCGCCGTGATTAAGATCTTTAATCGTTTCAATGTAGCTTTGGATCGCTTCAGGGATATCATCACGTGACCAAATACGTGCAATACCTTGTTTAAATTCACCGGTTTTTTCGCTGCGCTCATCTTGCAGATCGTAACGACCTACACCTGAGTGGGTATCGTGATAGACGAAAGGTTTATCTTTCTGCTTGAGTGCATCCAAAATTAAGCTTTGAACAATGTGTTTAACCACGTCGGCATGGTTGCCAGCATGGAAGCTGTGACGATAACTCAGCATGAAATCAATCTCTATCGGTATATAAAAGGAGAGGGGTTAAACAGTATTATCGTTAATTCTCACCTATTATCCAACCATGACACCACCTTTAGAGTGAACAATCATGAGTAAATGCGTGAATTCTTGCCTTTTTATACACTAAACCACGCAAACGATTGAAATTTACCTATCGCGGGCGCATGTTAATAATAAGATAAAAAAATAAAGGAAAAGCGTATGTCTAACCCATTATTGACGATGACCGATTTGCCACCGTTTGCTCATATTAAACCTGAGCATATTAAGCCCGCGGTTGAACAAGCGATCGCAGATTGTCGTGAAAATGTAGAATCTGTGTTGATGGAAATGGCAGAGCCAACTTGGGAAACCATCTGTGCGCCTTTAGCTGAAACTGATGATCGCCTAGGTCGTATTTGGTCACCTGTCGGTCATCTTAATGGCGTGAAAAATAGTGCTGAATTACGTGAAGCGTATGAAAGCTGTTTGCCTCTGTTATCTGATTACAGTACCTGGGTTGGACAACACAAAGGATTGTACGAAGCCTATAAAGCGATTAAAGCGAGCGATAAATTTGCGTCGTTGAATAAAGCGCAGCAAAAGTCGATCAAAGACGCCTTAAAAGAATTTGAGCTATCAGGTATTGGCTTACCTGCACAAGAGCAAGCGCGTTACGGTGAGATCAGTAAACGCTTATCTGAGCTATCTTCAACCTTTAGTAATAACGTGTTAGATGCCACCATGGCATGGAACAAGGTCATTACTGATGTTGAGCAATTAAGCGGTTTGCCTGAATCGGTTTTGCTTGCGGCAAAAGCGAACGCAGAAGCGAAAGAGAAAGAAGGGTATTTATTCACCTTAGAAATGCCTTCGTACTTACCGGTAATGACTTACTGTGATAATCGTGAACTCCGTGCTGAAATGTATGAAGCGTTCGGTACCCGTGCCTCAGATCGTGGTCCTAATGCAGGTGAATTTGATAACACTGAAGTCATTGCAGAAAAACTGAAACTGAGCCACGAACTGGCTCGTATGTTAGGGTTTAACAGCTACAGTGAAAAATCACTGGCGACCAAAATGGCGGAATCTACCGAGCAAGTGTTAGGTTTCTTAAATGATCTTGCTGATCGTGCGAAGCCACAAGGTGAGCGTGAGGTGGCTGAGCTACGTGAATATGCTAAGAATGAATATGGTATCGACGATCTACAGCCATGGGATTTTGCTTACTATTCAGAGAAGCTAAAACAACATCGTTACAGCATTTCAGATGAAGAATTACGTCCATATTTCCCTGAAAAGAAAGTCGTTGCAGGTCTCTTTGAAGTATTAAAGCGTGTGTTTGGTTTAGAGATCAAACAACGTGACGGTGTAGAAGTTTGGCATGATTCGGTAACGTTTTATGACATCTTTGATAATAAAGGCAAACTTCGCGGTAGCTTTTATCTTGATCTTTACGCGCGCGATCATAAACGTGGTGGCGCATGGATGGACGAATGCATGGTTCGTCGCACCCGTATTGATGGCACACTACAAACCCCTGTCGCCTACTTAACTTGTAACTTTAACCGTCCGATTGGCGATAAGCCGGCATTGTTTACTCACAATGAAGTCGTAACCTTGTTCCATGAAACGGGCCACGGTATTCATCACATGCTAACGCAAGTTGATGTAGCGTCAGTATCAGGTATTAACGGTGTGCCATGGGATGCGGTAGAGCTACCAAGCCAGTTCCTAGAAAATTGGTGTTGGGAAGAAGAAGCACTGGCGTTTATTTCTGGTCACTATGAAACAGGCGAGCCACTACCAAAAGAAATGCTAGATAAGATGCTCGCAGCGAAGAACTTCCAATCAGCGATGTTTATTTTACGTCAGCTTGAGTTTGGTCTGTTCGATTTCACGCTATACACCGAATATGATCCAGAAGTGGGCGCACAGGTGTTAGATACCTTATTTAAAGTGAAATCACGTGTCTCAGTGGTACCAAGCCCAGAATGGGGACGTTTTCCACACAGCTTTAGTCATATTTTTGCTGGTGGCTATAGTGCAGGTTACTACAGCTATTTGTGGGCAGAATTATTGTCTTCTGATGCGTTTTCACGCTTTGAAGAGGAAGGCATTTTCAATCCGCTAACAGGTCAAGACTTCCTAACTTGTATTCTTGAGCAAGGGGGCAGTGAAGAGCCAATGGCGCTATTCAAACGCTTCCGTGGTCGAGAGCCTGAGCTAGATGCAATGCTGCGTCATAGTGGTATTACGGGTTAATTATGACTATTGCTGTATAAAAAAAGGCTCCTTTAAGGAGCCTTTTTTGATCGAGTAGAATGTTTAGTCTTGCGATGTCACGACCATAGGCCAGCCCATATCTGTTTGACGGGTTGCTTCTTGGTGTAGCTCACTACGCGTTAGCGGGTTGTTGATCAGCCATTTTGCAGGCAACAGTAACGTTAACTTATCGTTATCAACTTGCAGGCTAAATGGCGGTAAACAATGGGTATCACGACGGTGGCACATAATCACGGCAATACGTAATAAACGCAGTAATCGCGCCGCGCTTTGAGCTGAGAGTGCATGTTGCTCAGGTAAGCTGGTGAGAGGACCAATGTAGCGACGTAAGATTTCGGCCAGTAAATGACGTTGAGCACGGGTAAAACCAGGAAGATCTAGGTGCTTGATTAGATAAGCTGCATGATCTGCACTTTTCTTAAATTCAATGCTTGTCCCTATCTCATGCAATTTTACCGCCGCTTCCAATAAGTTTTGTGCTTGAGGCTCTAGTTGCCAATTTGGGCATTGGCTTAACATCGACATTGCCATATCGTTGACAATATCGGCATGTTCGGTATCAATTTGAAAGCGTTGCTGAACACTGTTTATGGTACGAGTACATACATCATGATGGCGCATTTGTTCCATCATTTCATACACCATGCCTTCACGTAGCGCGCCACCAGCTAGCGTCATAGATTCAATTTTTAATGACTCAAATAGCGCGATTAAAATTGATAAACCACTAGGGAATACTAATGCGCGTTCTAGTGTTAAACCTTCAATATCAAGATCTTCTAAGCGCTCGTATTGCATAGCTTGACGTTGTAAGCGCTTAAGCTTTTGCAAGGTAATGATTTCATCCATTCCTTGCGCCAGCATAATTTCTTGTAGTGCTTGTACCGTTCCACTGGCACCAACACAAGATTCCCAACCGAGTTCGGTATAGCGTTCAATGATCGGTTCAATGACTTCTTTGGCGCCATTAATTGCCGCTTCGAAGTTGGCTGAAGTGAGGTAGCGATCTTTAAAGTAACGTTCAAGCCAAGTCACACAACCAATTTTTAAGCTGGTTAAAGCGCTGCTATCAAACCCTTTGCCAATAATAACTTCAGTGCTGGCACCGCCGATATCGACCACTAAACGTTTATCACTACCACCAGAGGTGTGTGCGACCCCTTGATAGATAATGCGGGCTTCTTCTTCACCCGGAATAATATTGACCGGATAACCAAGAATAGCCTTCGCCTTGGAAAGAAATTCTTCTGCGTTCACTGCTGTACGTAAGGCGGCAGTACCAACGATACGGATATGGTCGGCTTTGATATCTTGTAAGCGTTCGGCAAAGAGAGCCAAACAATCAAGGCCACGCTGCATCGCTTCTTCGCTGAGTACATTTTGGTTGTTAAGCCCTGCGGCTAAACGCACTTTACGTTTGATTTTCGCGAGTGTCTGAACACTGCCATTTACTTCGCGCACAATCCACATGTGGAAACTATTTGAGCCGAGATCAATGGCGGCATAAAGCGGTGATACTGAATTTCTTTCCATAGACATACATTACTTATCGTTATTACGCAGGCTTATTGTTTTGAGGCGGACGACGGCGATTATTGCGCGAACGTTGTTGCCCTTGACCTTGGCCTTGACGTTGAGTGTTACGGCGACCACCTTGACGAGGATTTCGTTGGAGGCGGATCGGTGCTGGAAGATCGTCTAACAATGCTTCTGAATCATACTTTGACTGTGGAATACCATGTTCAATGTAAGTTTCAATAGCGGTTAGGTTAATAGCGTACTCTTCACAAGCAAAACTGATTGAGTGACCACTTAGGCCTGCACGACCTGTACGACCAATACGGTGTACATAATCTTCTGCATCATCAGGGAGATCGTAGTTAAATACGTGCGTTACTGCAGGGATATGCAAACCACGTGCAGCGACATCGGTCGCGACTAAGATATCAACATCACCGTTGGTGAATTGATCCAAAATACGCTCACGTTTTTTCTGTGGCACATCGCCAGTTAGCAAACCAACACGATGACCATCAGCAGCTAAGTGACCCCAAACATCTTCACAGCGGTGCTTGGTATTAGCAAAAATAATTGCGCGTTCTGGCCACTCTTCCTCGATCAACGTTTGTAATAAACGCATTTTTTCTTGGTTAGATGGGTAGAACAATTCTTCTTGAATGCGGTGGCCCGTTTTTTGTTCCGGCTCAACGACAACGCTTTCAGGACTATTCATATGTTCAAATGCTAATTCTTTCACACGGTAGGACAATGTGGCTGAGAATAGCAGGCTTAAACGCTCGCTCGGTGCTGGCATGCGACGGAACAAGAAGCGAATGTCTTTAATAAAACCTAAATCGAACATACGATCGGCTTCATCAAGTACTACGACTTGAATGCTCGCTAAATCAATAACACGTTGCTTGTAGAAATCAATAATACGGCCACACGTACCGATTAAGATATCCACACCCTCATCAAGAATCGCTTTTTGCTTCTCGTAAGGTTCGCCACCGTAAGCGAGGCCGGCTTTCAAGCCCGTACTTGCAATCAGTGATGATGCATCATTATAAATTTGGATCGCCAATTCACGCGTAGGCGCCATGATAATGGCACGCGGTTGATTGGTTTTTCGATGTGCAGGCGCAGCAGTCTCCAATAAATGGTTAAAAGTAGCGGTTAGGAAGGCAATGGTTTTACCCGTACCTGTTTGAGCCTGTCCCGCGATATCATGGCCAGTGAGCATAACTGGCAATGCCAAGGCTTGGATCGGGGTACAATTATGGAACCCTTTATCATCCAATCCTTTTAAAACTAGAGGGTTTAACCCTAGCTCGGCAAATTTCCGCTCTGTGATGTGAGTCGTCTTCATTGCTATAGAATATCAGCTTAGGGTTGCAATACGAAACGTATTCCATTCAAATAGGGTAACGATTTGCTGGTAAAATAAGATCAGCTAACAAAATCAACTGTTGGAGTGGAAGATGAGCGACAAGATTGTGCAGCTTACAGATGCGAGTTTTGACACTGATGTAATCAATGCTGCTGGCCCGGTATTAGTCGATTTTTGGGCTGAATGGTGTGGTCCATGTAAAATGATTGCCCCTATTCTTGACGAAATCGCTGATGAATACGAAGGCAAGCTAACGATTGGTAAATTAAATATTGATCAGAATGCGGAAACACCGCCGAAGTTTGGTATTCGTGGTATTCCGACATTACTGCTGTTTAAAGACGGTGGTGTAGCGGCAACAAAGGTTGGCGCGCTGTCGAAAACACAGCTTAAAGAGTTCTTAGACGCGAACCTATAAGTGCAATTTTACAAACCATGGACAATTTGTAAGTTGTACATGGTTTGTCTAACGTCTATGCTAGACGGATAGAACGTTTAGTGTTACCTTAGCGCACAGAAATTACATTTTCGTTCATTTCTTGACCAGGCCCTATTGGTCATCTTTATCTCAACTAATATAGAACCCCGATTTTGACAGACAAGAAACCCACCACTATGAACCTTACAGAATTAAAGAGCCAACCGATTTCTAAGTTGGTATCACTTGGCGAAAGTTTAGGATTAGAAAACCTTGCCCGCTTGAGAAAGCAAGACATCATCTTCTCCATTCTTAAGCAGCATGCGAAGAGTGGTGAGGATATTTTTGGCGATGGTGTTCTAGAAATATTACAAGATGGCTTCGGCTTCCTTCGTAGCGCTGATAGTTCTTACCTTGCTGGCCCTGATGATATTTATGTATCACCAAGTCAAATCCGTCGTTTTAACTTACGTACTGGCGATACCATTGCCGGAAAAATTCGTCCACCAAAAGACGGTGAGCGTTACTTTGCACTACTGAAAGTTAACGAAGTAAACTACGACAAGCCAGACAACGCCCGCAATAAGATCCTATTTGAAAACCTTACCCCACTGCATGCAAACTCACGTATGCGTATGGAACGTGGTAACGGTTCTACAGAAGACATCACAGCACGTGTTCTTGATTTAGCATCACCTATCGGTAAAGGCCAGCGTGGTCTGATTGTTGCTCCGCCAAAAGCGGGTAAAACAATGCTACTTCAAAACATTGCCCAAAGTATTGCCCATAACCACCCTGAGTGTGAGTTAATGGTATTGCTTATTGATGAGCGCCCAGAAGAAGTGACCGAGATGCAACGCCTTGTAAAAGGCGAAGTGATTGCATCAACGTTTGATGAGCCAGCATCACGTCACGTACAAGTGGCTGAAATGGTAATTGAAAAAGCAAAACGTTTAGTAGAGCACAAGAAAGATGTGGTTATCTTACTTGACTCAATTACACGTCTAGCACGTGCATACAACACCGTAATTCCTTCTTCTGGTAAGGTATTAACTGGTGGTGTAGATGCCAACGCCCTTCACCGTCCTAAGCGCTTCTTTGGTGCTGCACGTAACGTAGAAGAAGGCGGTAGCTTAACTATCATCGCAACAGCACTCGTTGATACTGGTTCGAAAATGGATGAAGTTATCTACGAAGAATTTAAAGGTACAGGTAACATGGAACTTCACCTTTCTCGTAAGATCGCTGAGAAACGTGTATTCCCTGCTATTGATATCAACCGCTCAGGTACGCGTCGTGAAGAGCTACTAGCGAAAGCGGACGAGCTACAGAAGATGTGGATTCTACGTAAGATCGTTCACCCAATGAGCGAAACTGACAGCATGGAATTCTTAATTGATAAGCTATCAATGACGAAGACTAATGATGAATTCTTTGATGCGATGCGTCGTCAGAAGTCATAATACGCTGTACTGAGTCACAGATTTTGAAAACGTCGCCCACGGGCGGCGTTTTTTATTGACAGAAATTACCTTGTATTGCGATGGTATGGGTAAGGAAGAAGAGTTTTACTTCGCTAGGGAGGCGTTATGTTACGACATTGGTGTGCGCTAGGCTTGCTGATCGCCTCGGCATTACAGCCTATTTCTGCGACAGAGATAACCGAAGCGAAAATCCAGCATATTAAGCAAATGCCACAATTTGTTGCTCACATTGAGGCGCTCAAACCTTATTATGATCACAGTGATTTTCAGTCATTGGAGATTCTGCTTGATCAACTCCCACCATTAACTCAAGAAGTGGCTCGTAGCCAGTTGATCAAATACGCCAGCGAAGTCGGTCGTTTTAACACTGCTCGTATTGCGTGGCTCAAAATTCAAGCAAAACGACAATCACCGTTTACTATTACCGAGCAAGGTGATGGTTATACCGTCAGCCGAATGGCTTTCTTTTATAGTAATCAAGCCAATGGGCTGCTGCGTGAGTGGAAAAAAGACTTAGTGAGCCAGCGAGCTGTGATTAACTTAGAGCGAGGAAAATTGACGTTATCTGAATGGCTAAAAGGCGATTTAGAGCAGCAACAGAAGCGCAGCCAAGTGATTGCACGTGCGATCCCGCAATTATCACCGCCAGCAATTAATGCGCTGGTTGAGCAGTTTCATTCAGATCCTCAGCTGATTTGGCTGCCAGATAACAGCATCTTAGCAACCTTAGCAGCACACTCTAATGATGCGAAGTTGTATGATGTGTTATGGCGTCGCCGTACCGATCAATACAGCTTGGCAGAATTAAACCGTTTATCTCAAATTACCGCTTCTGATTTTGTGGTAAACCAATTAATTGCAGCAACAGCAAATCCTTCATTAAAAGAGTCAGCATACCGCGCTTTAACCAGTTTTAAGCCATTGCCTGATAAAGCCAAAATCTTTTTACAGAACCAGTTAGGTAACGAAATAGAACGTTTGTTGATCACGCCTCACTTACTTAAGCAAGGTCATGGTCACTGGTTACAACAACTCTTAACCGCCAGCAGTGATCCTGATTTAGTTGCTCACATAGAAGAGTTGCTATCGATGGGCTCAGTGTCTGCAATGAAACCCTAACCCCTTTATTTACTCGGGTGATAACCAGCTTAATTGAAACATCTGGTGGCGAAATTAGACCGCAGAGTGGGTGTTTTAGCCTCTACAACTGGTTATACTAGCGAAAATCATTCTCATCACTACGCTGTTATTTTCGGTTATGGCGTAGCTCAATCGTGGTATCAGATATGAAATTCAAGGATCTGCGAGACTTCATCGCCTATTTAGAACAAAACGGGCAATTGAAGCGAATTAAGCAAGCAGTCGATCCCGATCAAGAAATAACAGAAATTAGCGATCGCACTTTACGTGCTGGTGGCCCTGCGCTTTTGTTTGAAAATCCTATTGGTTACAACATGCCAGTGCTTGCCAACTTGTTTGGTACGCCACAGCGTGTTGCGATGGGAATGGGGCGCACAGAAGTGAAAGAGTTGCGCGAAGTCGGTAAATTATTAGCGTATTTAAAAGAGCCTGAGCCACCTCGTGGTTTTCGTGAAGCGTTAGATAAGATCCCAGCATTTAAGCAAGTACTCAATATGCCAGTGAAGCGTCTGCGCAATGCGCCGTGCCAAGAAATTGTGTGGCAAGGTGATGAGGTTGATTTAGATAAAATCCCTGTAATGAGCTGTTGGCCTGATGATGTGGCACCACTGCTTACATGGGGCTTAACCATCACTAAAGGACCACATAAAAAGCGCCAAAACTTAGGGATTTATCGTCAGCAAAAAATCGCGAAAAATAAAATCATTATGCGCTGGTTGGCTCACCGTGGTGGGGCGTTAGATCTGAGTGAATGGATGGAAACCCATCCGGGTGAGAAATTCCCAATCACTGTCGCTTTCGGTGCCGATCCGGCCACGATTTTAGGGGCTGTGACGCCAATTCCAGATACCTTATCTGAGTACGCTTTTGCAGGCTTACTGCGTGGGCGTCGTACTGAAGTGGTGAAAAGTTTAACCAATGACTTAGATGTGCCAGCAAGTGCAGAAATTGTCATGGAAGGCTATATCGACCCTGAAGAGTTTGCTGATGAAGGCCCGTATGGCGATCATACTGGTTACTACAACGAGAAAGAGCGTCATCATGTCTTTACCATTACGCATATCACCATGCGTAACGATCCGATTTATCACAGCACCTACACTGGTCGTCCGCCCGATGAGCCTGCAGTATTAGGTGTGGCACTTAATGAAGTCTTTGTGCCTATTTTGCAAAAGCAATTTCCTGAGATAGTTGATTTCTACCTGCCACCAGAAGGGTGTTCATACCGCATGGCAGTGGTGACGATGAAGAAGCAATATCCGGGTCATGCCAAACGTGTGATGATGGGCGTATGGTCTTTCTTGCGCCAATTCATGTACACCAAGTATGTGATTGTGTGTGACGAGAGTGTCGATGCCCGTAATTGGGACAGTGTGGTGTCTGCGATGACAACTCACATGGAACCTGTACGTGATACCTTGTTCATTGATAACACGCCGATCGATTCCTTAGATTTTGCTTCGCCTGTGGTTGGGCTTGGCTCTAAAATGGGCTTAGATGCAACAGTGAAATGGGACGCTGAGCTTGCGAGTACACCATCAATTGCAACCAAATATGATCAGCAATTTGATGTTGAAGCGGGCATAGCTGCTTTGCGTGACACTTATTCTGAGATCATTGATATTTACTTACCGACGGCAAGTAAGCAGCAGATGGCGATTGTAAGTATTACCAATACTGAAGCGGATCAGGCGCAACGTGTGATGCAAGGTGTTTGGGACTTCATGGCGCAGTTTAGTGATGCAAAATTTGTCATCTTGTGTGATCAAGACGTCAACGTGCGTGATTGGAACGATGTTATTTGGGCGATCACTACACGTATGGATCCTAGCCGTGATACGGTACAGCTAGCGTCAGTATTAGACCAAAGTAGTAAGCTTGGATTAGATGCGACGAATAAATGGCCTGATGCTGTGGCACGTGAATGGGGCAACCCAATAGTTAAAAATCCGCAAGTTGTCGCGAAAATAGATGCGATTTTGGACCAACTTGGGATCGAGATCTAACTGTTTATCGCTATACTGAGCGGTAGAGTGAGTATTATTTATTGCTGCTTCAAAGAGTAAGTAGTAAGAGAAAATTATGTATCAAGTACGCCTGTTGCCAAACAACATCACCTTTACTGCGTCAACGCAGCAAACGGTATTACAAGCAGCGCTCGACGCAGGCATTACTTTTCCCAATCGCTGTCAGGTAGGGGCATGTGCTATGTGTCTGTGCCGTAAAACATCCGGTGAAGTGAGTTATCAGTTAGCGCCAATGCTCACTGAAAAAGAACAAGCGGAAGGATGGATTTTTACCTGCCAAGCGGTCGCGGAAAGTGACTTGGTGTTAACGTTAGACTAGAGGAAAACCATGTCTATCCAGTGCGAAGTAAAGTCAGTACAACCCTTAGCCGCGAACACGTATCGCATTTTGTTAAAGCCTGAGCAGGCGATTGATTTCAAAGCGGGACAATATCTGCTTGCGGTAATGGGCGAGAAAGATAAGCGTCCATTTTCAATTGCCAGTAGCCCATGTCGTGAAGGCGAGCTTGAACTACATATTGGTGCGGCAGAGCAAAATGCGTATGCATTAGAAGTAGTAGAAGCGATGAAAGCGGCATTAGATTGCAATGAACCTGTGGTGATTGATGCTGCCCACGGTGATGCATGGCTGCGCCATGAAAGTGAGCGTCCACTACTAATGATCGCCGGTGGTACTGGTTTTTCTTATATCCGTAGCATGCTTGATAACTGCATTAGCCGTGGTTTAACCCAGCCTATTTTTGTGTATTGGGGTGGTCGTGGTATCGATCAGCTGTATGCGAATGAAGAGATGCAGGCGTTAGCAGCAAAACACGGCAACATTACCTATGTGCCTGTAGTTGAAAATGCCCCTGCAAACTGGTCAGGCAAAGTCGGTAATGTATTGGATGCTGTTGCAGAAGATTTTGTTTGCCTATCAGCGTACGACATCTACGTGTGTGGTCGTTTTGAAATGGCAGGTGCCGCCCGTGAGCGTTTCTGCAGTGATAAAAATGCGCAAAGAGAACATATGTTTGCTGACGCATTTGCGTTTATTTAACGATTAAATGTTTAAACCAAAGCCAGCGTTAAACGCTGGCTTTGTTGTTTTTATAACAAGCGATTTACCATTGGCTTTGCTGAACTTTGCGTTTCACCCAGGTTTCATTTAGCCACAGTGAAAACATTATGATCACGCCACCGACTATCAAACGTGAATAATCCACATCACGATTCCAAATCACGATATTCACAATCAACCCAGCAGGTACCAGTGCATTATTCATGATTGCCAGCGCGCCAGCATTGACTAACGTCGCCCCTTTATTCCAGATGAAATACCCTAAGCCTGAAGCAACGATACCAAGATAAACCAATATCCCCCATTGAGTATCGGTCGTCGGTAGCTTGTCGTTATTGCCAAACAATAAGAACATCGGTAACGCGATACAGATAGCACCAATGTAAAACCAGCCAAATACCGTATGTTGTGGCAACTCTGTGGTTTCTTGTTCGATAATTCGCTTATAGCCCACTTGCCCGATAGCAAAACACAGGTTCGCCCCTTGGACGATGAAAAAGCCGATAATAAAGTTTTGGTTGATGCCTTCAAACTTGATCACAGCAGCACCCAGTACAGCGATTGCTGCGGTGAGCAAATACCACGGAGAAAACTGTTTATGGAGTGCATCGTAAATCAAAGTGACATAAATTGGGGTGAAAATAGTAAACAGTAATACTTCAGGCACACTGAGATATAAAAAAGATTGGTAGTAGAAGCAATACATAATCCCTAATTGGAAAGCGCCAACCATCATTAATTTGAGCGCTAATTTGGGATGAATATGTTTAAAGCGTAAAAAAGGGATAAAAACCAACGCGGCTAAACTGACACGAGTTAATACCGAAAACCAAGGGTCAACCTGACCTGCAAGGTAGACGCCAATTAAGCTAAAAGAAAACGCCCATAAAAGGGTGATGACAGATAAATATCCCATTACGCCAGCAACATCCATTTGAAAAATTAAGGGTATGCAGTGTAGCGAAAGTTAATCTTGTCGCCTATGAAAGATAGAGTAGAAAATAACAGGTATGAGCAGCAGCCAACGGTGTTGGCTGCTGGATTAAGAGGGGGATAGCGAGATTATTTCAGTGGAATCATTAATAAATCAACAGGCGTACGGCTTAGAAGTTGGCGGGTTGATGATAAGATTTTGCTCCAGAAATCTTGATGATGACCACAAATGACCAAATCAACATCCATGTTTTTTATCGCATGACAAATTTCTTCACTCAGATCACCGCTACCGACAAGGGTATGTGACACCGGATAGTGTGCTTTTTGTGCCAGTTGATGAAGGCGTGTTTGCGCATCATTTTCAGCACGCTCATGCATCTCTGCTAAATTAATATCAATGAGTCCGGTGTATAAATCAGCGTAATCAACATCGATATGGATCAGAGATAACTTCGCATCTAGGGCTTTGGCTAATAGCGCGGCCTTATGGACTAATACTTCGCTATCGTCTGATAAATCGATGGCGGCAAGGATATGTTTATAGACCATTAACTGACACTCCATATTCATTAGGTATGATTCATATTAGCATTGAGTATGGGGCAAAAATATCGATTTAGTCGCATCTTATTACGGAGTTGTGGTTAATTATTTTTCAAAAACAAGTAAGCGATTTTACTGTTGATTTCGTACTTCATGAAAAATAAAAGAGAATTATCTCAGTATTTTTTTTCGTTAGTTGCATTCTAAACAATGCGCAGTGACAATGTCTTGATTACACTTAAACAAACAGGAGTAGTGCAATGTTAGCCAAGGCTATGGTTGATAACCTAAACGAGCAAATCAACTTAGAATTTTTCTCTTCAAACCTATACTTACAGATGAGTGCATGGTGTGAGGATAAAGGTTTCGAAGGTGCTGCTGAATTTTTACGTGCTCATGCCGTTGAAGAAATGGAACATATGCAACGTTTGTTTACTTATGTGAGCGAAACAGGCGCATTGCCAATTCTTGGTACGATTGAGGCGCCAAAACACGAATTTGCATCACTAGGTGATGTATTCCGTGAAACCTATGAGCACGAGCAATTAATTACTAAGAAGATCAATGAGCTTGCTCATGTTGCATTTACTACGCAAGATTACTCAACATTTAACTTTTTACAGTGGTACGTATCAGAGCAACACGAAGAAGAAAAATTGTTTAAAGGCATTTTAGATAAAATTGAGTTAGTCGGTGAAGACGGTAAGGCACTATTCTTTATTGATAAAGATTTATCCGCGATGGCAAAAGCAGAGTCTACATCTGTTATGGATTCACAAGCCTAATATTGATAGGGAGCAAATTTGCTCCCTTATCTCCCGGCGAGTGGAACCGCATTTTTTGGGAGAATATATATGAGTAGTGATGCATTTCTTTTCGCACTTTTTTTAGTGGCAGTTGTTAATACGTCTCGTTACATCAGTACCTTAAGAACATTGCTGGTGGTGATGCGAGAATGTGATCCCCTGTTGTATCAGCAAGTGGATGGGCGCGGTTTTTTCTCTTCTCAAGGTAATGTCAGTAAACAGATCCGTTTATTTCATTACATCCGCAGCGAGCAATATAAAAAGCATCATGATCCGGTCTTTATGGCGAAATGTATTAAAGTACGTAAGCTATTTGTTCTCGCCAGTACCTTTATGATCACCTTTTTTATCGCGATTTTTGCGGTTGCCTTTCTTGGCTACTAACACTTCTTCGACGGAGCACTAAGAACCTTGTTTTTAGGCTAGCTTTGCGCGGTGTCCGATGTTTAGTATGATCTCAATATAATATGACGGATAGGCTATATCGGTAGCCTATTTTTTGCGTATCGCTAATCATAGAGAAACAGAAACGTTATGGAAAAGTTCATATATTGGTGGTCGTCGTTAGAAAAGGGCGCATCTGTCGATTGGATGTATAACATTGGCTTACTGTTATTGTTGAGCTCGGTGTTATGGGGCGGATGGATCTTATTGTCACGCCGTTTAGCTATAGTGGCAGAAAAAAGTCAGTTTATTTGGGATGACGCATTAATCAGTGCGATCCGCGCCCCCATTACCTTATGTATTTGGGTTTGGCCGGGACTGCTGTCGATAGGCATATTAGTCGATAACTTGACCAGTTATTCCAGTACATCATTATCGACTCTTCGTCATCTGTTGCTGATCTGGACCATTGTTTGGACGCTATTTCGTTTAATTTCCAATATGGAGCAGACCATATTGGAAAACCGACCGCAGCGTGATGCGACAACCGTAAATGCGATATCGAAGATTTTGCGTTTAATCGTCATGGTGTTTGGCGGTTTAATTGCGATGCAAAATCTGGGCTTGAGTTTATCAGGCTTACTCACCTTTGGTGGTGTTGGTGGTTTAGTTGTCGGTATGGCAGCCAAAGATCTGCTGGCGAATTTCTTTGGCGGCATGATGTTATATTTTGATCGTCCGTTTAAGGTGGGTGATTGGATCCGCAGTCCTGATCGTCAAATTGAAGGTACGGTAGAGAAAATTGGTTTCCGTATGACCATTATTCGCACCTTTGATAAGCGTCCAATGTATGTGCCTAACTCGGTGTTTAGCTCGGTGGTGGTAGAAAATGCGTCTCGCATGCTCAATCGCCGTATTAAGCAAAGTGTCGGTTTACGGTATTGTGATGCTGCGGTGGTGGGTGATGTCGTGCGTGATATTAAAACTATGCTACAAAACCATCCAGATATCGATACTCGACAAACCTTGATTGTGAGTTTTGATACTTACGGTGCGTCGTCACTTAATATCTTGGTATATACCTTTACCAAAACGGTTGAATGGATTAAGTACAAAGACGTACAGCAGGATGTGATGCTTAAAATTGTTGAGATTGTACATTCGCATGGGGCCGATTTTGCTTTCCCAACCACAACATTAGACATGCCTGCAGCGGCATCTACGGCATTGGCCTCTATTGAGCGTGCTCAGCAAGCTTAATAGGTTTGCTATCAGGATAAATTATTACGGTTGGTATTACGCCATTAGGTAGGTAAAATAGCCGCCGCGAGAGAGAAAGGATGCTAGCGACTAGCATCCTTTTTTCGTTTTTCCCTTAGTGTTTTTGAAAGGCAGATAGTAATTCATGGCAAATAAATACGATGTCGTCATTATCGGTGCGGGTGCTGCAGGACTGATGTGTGCAGCTGAAGCAGGTAAGCGTGGTCGCTCTGTATTGGTGGTTGATCATGGTAAGAAGCCGGGACGTAAAATCCTGATCTCAGGTGGCGGTCGTTGTAACTTTACCAATATGGATGTGGCCGCGAATAATTTTGTTTGTCGTAATCCACACTTTGTGAAATCTGCGCTATCTCAATACACCCAGTGGGATTTTATAGGCATGGTTTGCCAACACGGGATTGATTACGAAGAGCGCGATCATGGCCAGTTATTCTGCCTAGATTCCGCCAAAGACATTGTTCAAATGTTATTGTCTGAATGCGATATGCCTAATATCGCCCAACGTTACCAAGTCGATGTTCATAGTATTGAAAAGACTGAATCTGGATTTACTCTAGGGCTTAACACTGACACTGTCAGTTGTGAATCGCTGGTGGTTGCAACCGGTGGTTTATCAATGCCTAAACTGGGCGCAACCCCGTTTGGTTATCAAATTGCCGAGCAGTTTGGCTTGAAAGTGATCCCAACTACTGCAGGTCTTGTACCGTTTACGCTGCATGTTGAAGATAAAGAAGCGCTCGCGGATCTGTCTGGTATTGCTGTTCCTGCGGTCGTTGAAACTGAAGATGGCACTTCATTTAAAGAGAACTTACTGTTTACCCACCGTGGTTTATCAGGCCCTGTGATTTTACAGGTATCGTCATACTGGAAGCCGGGTCAGAAGATCACCGCAGATTTATTACCGCATTTAACCTTGGCTGACACCTTAAATGAGATGCGTGAAGCACATCCAAACCAAAGCTTGAAAAACTCGCTGTCTCGCTTACTGCCTAAGCGTCTTATCGAGGCTTTGATTGAGCGTGGTGATGTACAAGATAAACCGTTAAAGCAACTTAATCATAAAGAGCTGGCATTACTGAGTGAATACTTCCACCAATGGCAGATCGCGCCAAATGGTACAGAAGGCTATCGTACAGCAGAAGTGACATTAGGCGGCGTTGATACCGATGAGCTATCCTCAAAAACCATGGAAACTAAGAAAGTTAAAGGCTTGTACTTTGCGGGTGAAGTGATGGATGTGAGTGGTTGGTTAGGTGGCTATAACTTCCAGTGGGCATGGAGCTCTGGTTATGTTGCTGGGCAATATGCCTAATTTATTTCATACAATATTTTGTCTCTAGTTTTAATACTCTCTTATTAAGAAAGATAAGAGAGTATCTCCCTGCCTATCACGACGTTACTGACTTTTCTTGTTTGAGCGTGTCTTGTAGCCAAGCAATGACGTTTTGTACTTCTGGCCTGTTCTGGCTTTCTTTCTTACTGACGATGAAATAGCTACAACGGCTTAATACACTATGGGGTGTAAGCTCTGCTAATAAGCCTGCTTTTATTTCATCGTTGACAAACATTCGATGTGTAACAAAAACACCCAACCCTGCGATAGCAGCTTCAATTGCCTGCACAGAACTTTGAAAATAACGCCGCTTGGTGTTGTTAGGTACATCGACGCCTAAGCTTTGACACCAATGTGTCCAATCTGAGTCACGTAGAGAGCGATCCACCCAAATCGTTGGCTGTTCAGCAAAGTAGTTATCTAAATCATCAGGAAGAGGCTTTTTTGTGGGGCTACCGACTAGCACCAACCTATCTTCACTCCAAGGAACCACATTGTATTCAGGCCATTCATTTCCCTCACCATAACAAATAGCAATATCAAGGCTATGGGGCAGAAGATCTAATGCCAACGTCGAATGCGTAGAAAAGCGTAAATCAATATCAGGATACTTTTCTTGCAATGCAGGCATTCGAGGAATTAACCATTTTAGCCCTAAGGAAGGAATAATACTGACAGAGACTTGCTGCTGAGAGGTTAACTCTCGAAGAGTTGCCTGCTCAATGATATTTATCCCCTCTTGAATGGCACGTTGATAGCGTTTTCCATCTTCCGTTAACGTCATTTGACGTGTTGTGCGATGAAATAACCGCTTTCCGAGATAGCTTTCAAGGCTTTGAATACTTTGACTAACAGCAGAGTGAGTGACGCACAACGCATTGGCTGCTTTAGAAAAATTAAGGTGTTCACATACGCTGAGAAAAACAGGTAGAGATTTTAATGGCGGTAGATGCTTCATTTTCATCTGTTAGAAAAACTTACATAACCGTAAGTATATATCGTTTCTCTCTATTGTTGCTAAAAACTAAAATACAGTGAAAACAAGAAGAAATATTCGTTTTTAGCAGGATATCTAATTGAAGTGCTAATGATCTAACAAGAGAAAATTATGATGAAAAAAGCATTACTCGTTATCGATTTTATTAATGATATTGTCCACCCCGACGGCAAAATCCCATCATGTGCTACGCATGTTCAAGAACAAAATGCGATAACCCATGCCAACCAAGCGCTTGCATATGCCCGTAAAAATGATTGGTTAGTGATTCTCGTTAAAGTCGGATTCGAATCCCATTATTATGCCCAACCTAAAAACTCGCCAATCTTTGGTTTGGCCAATCAATATAAGGCATTGCAGTTAGGCTGCTTTGGTACTGAATTTCATGATGATTTAGATGTACAAACGAGTGACTTTATTATTGAAAAACCAAGAATTAGCCCTTTTTACGGTACACCATTAGAAGCGGTTTTACGTGCCAACCGTATTGAACATGTGTATTTAGCTGGTGTGAGTACCACTTTAGCTATTCAATCGACGACCCGAGATGCGCATGACCGCGATTATAAAGTGACGATTATTGAAGACGCTTGTGCTGCAGACAGTCAGCAAACACATCAACAGTCTATTGAGTTGCTTTCTCGACTTGCCGAAGTGATCAGGGTTGAGCAGCTTACCTGTTAGTAATTGAGACAAATACAAGAGCATAAAGCCGATGAAAATGACATGGGGCTATAATCAGTGGCATATAAAACAGACACTATCTGCATGGTGTGATGTACCAACGCTTGTGTGCATGACGGTTGCTATTTTTCCCTGTTTCATTGTGGCGTGTATAACCGGCGATCATCATTACCTGCAACTGGGGTTGGTGAGTGGGGCACTTTTTTGTGTGCAAAATAGTTTAGGTTTAAGTGGGTTATTAGAAACGTGCTTACATTGGCTGGCTATTATTTTAGGTTTTACGGTGTTGTATTGGGTGCAAAGCTCTCCACTGTTGTTTGCTTTGTTCTGCGCTTTATTGGGGGCGATTTGCGCCAGTTTTGCTTATTGGGATAAAAATTTAAAATCGTTAGGAAATTGGATATTGATCCCTGCGTTATATTTAAGTTGTGAGCTTTATGATCGTGTAAACCCTCATACATTTACTCATGCGTATATAAAATTACTTGAACAATTACCCGTTACCTTAATTGGACCAATATTGGTTTTAGTCTGTTTAAATATGGCTAAAATGCCGAAAGATCGGACATATGCTCTGATTGGTAGGGATCATCCCTATATCGTTAAAAAACAACCAGCGGTCATTTACTCGGTATTAAGTATTTTCTTCGCTATTTTTATGACCGCTGTTTTTGTTAAATATTTCGCTATAAAACAAGGACAGTGGGTTATTTGGTCTTCGGTGAGTGTGATAACCGGAGAGCTAAGTAGCATGCATAAAAAGTTTAAACATCGAGGTAGAGGGGCGGTATTAGGTTTAAGTTTAGGAGGAGGAGCTGTTTATCTATCTTCATTTATTGGAAGTGCTACAGTACTAAATAGCTTTGCCGCTTTTCTTATTCCTTTAACTCTAGTCATTAAACCTTATCCTGTCGCTTTTACATTACGTTGTATGCTTATTGCCATTGCTGCTGGCTCGATGGCACATACAGAATCAATTGCGATGGCTCGAATGTTCGATGTTGTATTGGGTGGTGCGATTGGTGTGATAAGTGTTTATGTTGTGACTTATGTTATTAGCCCTTTATTTAAAATAAAGAGAGGAAAAGAGGACTATTGAAGCGACATTTAAACCTAAAACATTTATTTTAAATTTAAAAGTATTACTATCAATGAGTTACAACGATAACCAATAATTATAGAAAATAACCCTTTACAATTATTGGTTATAAGACAATAATGGCGTCGCTCTGTTGTTCAGAGTTATTAATGAAACATCAAGTAAAAGTAAAACCTCAGAATTTCTTCGTTATTGTTGTCATCCTCAGTGTTTCCCTTAGCTTCATCGTCACATTCAATAATTCAAGCTTTCAGCGCATCGTGATTTTTTATTGCGATAACTCATGAATTTTAATTTAAATAAGGGACACAATATGTCTACTGGTATCGTTAAGTGGTTCAACGAAGAGAAAGGTTTCGGTTTCATTACTCAGGATAATGGCGGCGCTGACGTATTCGTTCATTTCCGTGCTATCGCTTCTGAAGGTTTTAAAACTTTGGCTGAAGGCCAAAAAGTTTCTTTCGAAGTAGAGCAAGGTCAAAAAGGCCTACAAGCAGCTAACGTTGTAGCGCTATAAGAATTTAAGTTGGCGCAAAGAGTTATATACTATTTGCGCCGCTTTCAAAGTAAAAATAATTAGTTATACCGTACCATCGAAAATAATAACCACTGCCAATATCTGCTTTTGTTTGTATTTGTCGTTACGTTCCTATTTCCCTCGTTACCTATAATAAATAGATTTTATACTCATTTTATAATTTAAATGTACTAAGAAATATCTTAGAAATTAATTTAAGTTAATGATAAAGCTAAGGATATGCTCATGTCTCGATCTCTTGGTCGTAAACGATTTTGGTTTCAACAAAACCGCCCTGTAAATACAATAAATACACAAACAGAAGAAGCAGTAAAATAATGAACGTAAATTTTAACTTATTAAAAAATAAACATTCTTGGAATTCAACAATTCATCAGTTAAATAGTGATGTATTAACCCGACATGTATTAATGAAAGGGAATGTTGATAATGTGGATATTAATTTCTCATACTGTGAAAAAACCGGTAAAGGCGATATTACTAATGCTGATAATAAACTAATTGGTAATTTCACTATCTCTTATTAATACCTAAAGGGTATTAAATTAATCGAATAAACTCATTCGCTTAATTTAATAATCTTACTCGCTGAAAATTGAAATTTGTCATTTTTTTCGTAGAAGAAAACTGTTTATCGCCGCATTTATGTTGTTTTATCCGTGTTTCCCTTTGCTTTATCGATAGTTCAAACATCGTTATTTCGGCCGTCGCGTGTTGCGACACCTCAATGAAATACATATAAGGGACACATAATGTCTAATAAAACACTTGGTTTAGTAAAATGGTTTAACGAAGAGAAAGGTTTTGGTTTTCTAACCCAAGACAATGGCGGCGCTGACGTCTTCGTTCACTTCCGTGCCATCGCTTCAGAAGGGTTTAAAACCTTAACTGAAGGTCAGAAAGTTTCATTTGACGTAGAGCAAGGCCAAAAAGGCCTGCAAGCGGCAAATGTTATCGCGCTATAAGTTTATCTGTTGATAAGCATGAAATGCTGGCTAAGGCCGGCATTTTTTATATCTGTAATTTGGCGTCATGGATTGTGATGTAATCGCATAATATTAATTTTATGAATGGAATAACATAAAAAAATCCCCACTCAATGAGCGGGGATTTAGGGTAGTCACGTTATCGACTTAGTCGATTATAGAGCGTCTTTTTTGATACAAAGAACGTGGTATTTACCGTCTTCGATCTCTGCGCCTTCAGTTTCGTGTTCGAAACCTGGGAATTCTGCATCCCATGCTTCTAGTGCTTTCAAGTACTGAATTTGAGGACTTGTTTCGTCACCGAAGTTTTCACCACCCATTAGCATTGGGATGCCTGGTGGGTAAGGGATAACAGAGTTCGCTGCAACACGACCCACTAGCTTGTCAGAAGGTACTAGCTCAACTTCATCAGATACGACGAACTGGTAAGCAGTACGTGGTTTCACTTCCATCTCTGGAAGGCTAGAGTAAGCGTGGTTTAGTACTTGGCTTGGGTTATGACGAACTAGGTACTTAAACATACGCTCGCCAAGATCTTTAAGACCAAGACCTTTGTACACTTCTGGTGCTGATGCAACTAGCTCAGGCAACAGTGTTTCGATATCTGCGTTAGCATCGTAGTGACGCTTGAATGACAACAATGTGTTGATCAATGTGTCACGCTTACCTTTAGTAATACCCATTGAGAATAGGAACATTACTTGGAAGTCAGTAGTACGTGTTGGTACGATACCGAAACGACCTAGGTATGCAGTCACAAGTGCTGCTGGAACACCTGTTTCTAGGAAGTTACCGTTGTCGTCAAGTCCAGGAGTTAGCAAGCTAACTTTGATTGGATCAAGCATACACCAGTCATTGTCGATTTCGTCAAAGCCGTGCCACTTGTCGCCAGGAGTTAGTTTCCAGTTCTCTTGGATAGTCATTAGAGACTCAACAGATGCATCTTCAAAGTTAACCTTGTCACCGTTCATTTCTGTAACAGTTTCTGCGTTCCAAGGTTTGAAGAACCAATCGTTGTCATTGGTGTAGTTGTTGAATAGCTGACGCATGTTTTGACGGAAGATGATCGCTTCGCGGTTTACTTCGTCAGTCAGTGTTTTACCACTTTCGCCTTTCATCATGTTAGCTGCAACATCGTTAGACGCACAGATTGCGTATAGTGGCGATGTTGAAGTGTGCATCATGTATGCTTGGTTGAAACGGTCAAAGTTGATCGCGTCTTCAC